>CABXKZ010000007.1 GCA_902512865.1 uncultured marine group I thaumarchaeote
AAAATAATTGCTAAATCAATATCCGATTCATCAAGAACATATGGAGCTAAATGTCCTACAATTAATAATTTATCTAAATTCAATTTTTGAATTTCATTTTTTAATCTTGTAGTGTCAACTTCAATACCATCATCATTTCTCTCTCCAAAATCATTCTCAATTGCAAATTTGTTAATATCTAATATCTGATACGAAGCATCGTATTTTAGGAATAACTCTGCGATTGTATGTTTACCTACACCTGGATTTCCTGTAATTACTAGATTCACATATTTCCTTTTTGTATCCATGATTAATGAATTTCTGTAATACTAATATGATCAAATGAAAACTATCTCCATATGCAAATTGGTTTACTTGGCAAGGCTAATGTTGGAAAATCAACTTTTTTCTCAGCCGCAACAGAAACAATTGTACAAAGTGGAAATTTTCCATTTACTACAATTGAACCAAATGTTGGAGTTTGCTATTTGAAAATTAATTGTGAATGTAAAAATTTGGATAATAGATGTGAAAATGAATTATGTCATAATGGTACTAGATTTGTTCCTGTAAAATTAATTGATGTTGCAGGTTTAGTTCCAGGTGCACATGAGGGTAAAGGACTAGGAAATCAATTTCTTACTGATGCTATGAAAGCAGATGCATTGATTCATGTAGTTGATATTTCTGGTTCAACTGATATTCAAGGACAACCAGTAAATGTTGGAACACATAATCCATTAGAAGATATAAAATTTGTTGAAGAAGAATTTGATTTA
Organism: uncultured marine group I thaumarchaeote; assembly: GCA_902512865.1. Next base: position 762 of record CABXKZ010000007.1, read on the forward strand.
TGGTTTAAACAAATTCTTGATAGAGAATGGCCAAAACTTGTTAAAGAAATAGATCAAAAACGTACAAAAATTACTGATGGGATTACAAATAGATTTACTGGATTGGGAATTTTGGAATCTCAAGTTGATGCAGTTTTAATATCGATGTCATTGAAAACAAAAAAACCACAAGATTGGTCAGAAAATGATATTATAGCATTCCTAAAATCCCTACGAAAAAAAGCAAAACCATTACTCATTGCAGCTAACAAAGCAGACTTGTGTGATAATCTCGAAATTCTTGAAAAAATATCTGACACATTCACAGTAATTCCTTCTAGCGCTGAAACTGAACTTTTATTGAAAAAGGCTACAAAAGCTAAATTAATTGATTATGTACCTGGCGATGATAACTTTACAGGGAAAACTGATACTCAATTATCTGAACAACAAAATAATGCATTACATCTTGCAAAAAATGTTCTAACAAAAATTCAAACCACTGGTGTTCAAAAAATACTAAATTCAATAATCTTTGATGTTTTAGATATGATTGTTGTTTATCCTGTTGAAGATGAGACCAAATTAACTAACAAACAAGGACAAGTTCTGCCTGATGCACGATTACTAAAAAATGGTTCCACAGCAAAACAATTAGCATTTACAATCCATCAAGATATTGGCAATGGGTTTTTACATGCAATTGATGCGAAAACAAAACAACGTATTGGTGCTGATCATAAACTCAAAAATGGTGATATAATAAAAATTGTATCAACATTAAGTAGAGGTTAGTATGATTTGTTTAGGAATTGAAAGCACAGCACATACTTTCTCATGTGCTGTAATTGAAAAAAAACAAAAAAACGGAAAAATCTTGTCAGATGTAAGAAAAATCTACAAACCTCCTGAGGGAGAAGGAATACATCCTCGAGAAGCATCACGTCATCATATCGAAAACAGCTCTTTTGTTTTAAAACAATGTCTCGATGAAGCAAAAATCAAAATTAATGATCTTGATATGATTGCATATGCTGGTGGTCCTGGCCTTGGACCTTGTTTAAGAGTTGGCGCTGTTGTAGCACGTTCACTTTCATCATATTATGATATTCCAATTTATCCGGTAAACCATGCAATTGGACATATAGAATTAGGCAAGCTTCTAACCGGAGCAAAAAATCCATTGGTTCTTCTTGTTTCAGGTGGACATACAATGATTCTTGCATTCTCTTCAGGACGATGGCGAGTATTTGGTGAAACTTTGGATATAACTTTGGGCCAACTTTTAGATCAGTTTGGACGGTCATTAGGATTTGCTTCACCATGTGGGAAAAAAATTGAAGAACTAGCAAACAAATCAACCAATTACATTGATCTACCATATGTGGTAAAAGGAAACGATGTATCATTCTCAGGCTTACTGTCTGCTGCAAAACAAAGTACCTCAAAAGGAATTGAAGATGCATGTTATTCGTTACAAGAAACTGCATTTGCTATGATTGCTGAGGCAACAGAACGTGCTTTAGCATTTACTAGAAAAAATGAAATTATGATAGTTGGAGGAGTTGCTGCAAACAAAAGGCTATCTTCTATGTTGAAAGAAGTATGTAAAAGACAGAAAGCAAAATTTTTTGTTGTCCCACTAAATTATGCAGGTGATTGTGGTTCTCAAATTGCCTGGACTGGTATTCGAGAATCAAGTGTATCTAGTGGTGTTAAGATTAAAGATACATTTGTTAAACAATCTTGGAGACTAGATAGTGTTGATGTTCTTTACTGATTCTTAAAATCTTCTATGGCATCTTGAATATCTTCTAACCATCCGCCTGTTCCTAAAACCCCAAACTTATATGATTTTTCATCTTTATCATTTTTAATTTTAAAACAAATCTTTTTGATAAATCTGCCTTCTTTCCATACATCTACCTGATCTAAAGGAACGTCAATTACAGTTTCACCCATTTTTGTTGTAAAGTCTGCAATTCTACTTTTTCTTTTATCAAATGCAATACGTTTGTTAGTCAATGTTAGAACTCCTGTGCCTAATTCATCTTCATTACAATCTTCTTGTTTTAATCGTTTTTCGTCTTCATCCATATTACTATTGAAAAATTATATAATTAATGGCTTTACCTAGAAATGCTAAAAATGCCACATTTTATCTAAAAATATGAAACAAAAGTACAAAGAATATCTAAAACTAAACAAAAATGTTCTTCTAGGTTTTCTTGGCTCAATTATTGTATCTGCAATTGCTGCAGATTACTTTGGTGATCAAGATGATTATCTTAACACATCATTAACTTTGATAATAGATTATGCCATGTTTTTTTCAATATTTGGTGGGTTATTTTATTTTGATAATAGAAAGAAATATGTTTTAAATAACGGTCAAAGAGATAACACACTTTTAAAATCAGATCTAATAAAAATAATTTCATCATTAGGAATTGGTGAAGTTGTTTATACAATTGTTAGATGGACTCTACAATACTATTTTTTGCTGATAAATTATGAACCATACATGGCATCAATCATTTCACAATTGATCTCTACTGTAGTTTACATGGTTACATTAAATTTGTCTGTAAAACTTACAAAATTGTACAAAGATGGAAGTTAGTGTTTATGTTGATGGTTCAGGTGGTGAAAAATCTGGATATGGATTTTTTATTAAAGAAACTGGAGAATCTTTCTATGAAGAAAAATTAGGAATAACAAACAATCAGGCAGAATACCATGCTATAATTGTAGCATTAAAAAAATTTCAAGGTTCAAGCGATAAAATTACAATTTTTAGTGACTCAAAAAATACTGTAAATCAATTAAATCACGAATTTGCAATAAATAATGAACAATTACGAATTTTAGCACAAGAATCTTGGTTATTAATTCCAAAAATTCCTAAATTAAAAATAAAATGGATTCCGCGAAAGGAAAATTTGGCAGGAAAGATGCTTGGAAGCTAATTTGGAATAGCTTTAATTATAGAAAAATTTTAGATCTAAAAACATACCATGACTGACTCAGTTTTTCTTTCTCCGAAATCTATTGCCATTATTGGTGCTTCTGATAAAGAAGGTAGTGTAGGTCGTGCAATAACCTCAAACATTATGAAAGGTTACAAAGGTATAATTTATCCAATCAGTCCAACACGTGAAACTGTCTTTGATAAAAAAGCATACAAGTCTGTCCTTGATGTTCCTGGAAAAATTGATCTTGCAGTTGTTGTAACAAAAAATACTATAGTTCCTGCAGTACTAGAAGAATGTGGAAAAAAGAAACTTAGGGGTGCAATTGTTATCACTGCAGGATTCAAAGAAGTTGATGCAGAAGGCGCAAAATTAGAACAAAAATTAAAAGATATTGCAAAAAAATACAAATTACAAATTATTGGTCCAAACTGTCTTGGTGTGATGAATCTTGAACCTAAAACCATGATGAACTCAACATTTCTTAAAATTACTCCAAAATCTGGAGAAATTGCTCTCATTTCACAAAGTGGTGCAATATGTGCTGCATTAGTTGAAGATGCTAGTGCACAAGGAATTGGATTTTCTGCTGTAATTAGTATGGGAAACAAAGCTGACATGAGTGAAGTTGATATTCTCAAAATGCTTGCAGAACACAAACAAACCAAAGTTATTGTTATGTATCTTGAAGATATGGGAAATGGTCACGAATTTCTCAAAGTGTGTAAAGATATCACAAGAAAAAAGAAAAAACCTGTATTAGTATTAAAATCAGGACGTAGTCCTGAAGGTGCAAAAGCTGCAATGTCACATACTGGAGCATTAATGGGTTCTGATGAAATTTATGATGCTTTACTAAAACAATCTGGTGCAATTCGTGTTGATACCATGGAAGAATTATTTGATTATGCAACTGCTTTCTCAAAACAACCTCTTCCTATGAATGGTGATTTAGTTATTGTTTCTAATGCTGGTGGACCAGCAATAATCTCAACGGATGCATGTTCTAAACTCGGAATTAAAATGGCAAAAATTGAAGAGATAAGAAAAAAAATTGACGCTGTAATTCCTCCATGGGGAAGTTCACGTAATCCTGTAGATATTGTAGGCGATGCAGATTTTAATAGATTTGAAAATGTACTTAACGAAGTATTAAAACACAAAAATGTTGGTTCTGTAATCTCTATGTGTACACCATCTGCTACATTAGATTATGACAAGCTTGCTAAAGTTATAGTATCAATGTCAAAAAAATACAAGAAAACAATGTTGGCTAGTTTAATGGGATTGGATGAAGGAATAACTAATCGTGAAATTTTAGCAAATGGAGACGTTCCTTACTATACGTATGCAGAAGGTTCAATTCGTGCGCTAAACGCAATGCTCACCTTTACAAATTGGGTAAAAAACCCCTCTGGAAAAACTACAAAATTCATTGTCAAAAAGGACAAAGTGAAAAAAATCCTAGATACTGCAAAAAAAGAAAAAAGAAATGCCTTACTAGAAGAAGAAGGACAGGAAATTCTTCGAGCATATGGATTCCCATTACCTGCTAGCAAACTTGCGAAAACAAAAAAAGAAGCAGTAACTGCTTCTAAAAAAATTGGTTATCCTGTAGTTTTAAAAATTGCATCTCCCCAAATCATTCATAAATCTGATGCAGGTGGAGTTAAAGTAAATCTACAAAATGCAAAGGATGTTGAAAATGCATTTGATACTATAATAAAAAATGCAAAAAAATATGACAAAAAGGCTGACATCAAAGGCGTTCTAGTTGTTGAAATGGTAAAAGGAGGAAAAGAGATGATTATTGGTTCAAAACTTGAACCTGGATTTGGACCTGTTGTGATGCTTGGAATGGGTGGTATCTATGTTGAAGTTCTAAAAGATGTTACTTTCAAACTTGCACCAATGACTAACATTGAAGCAGATGATATGATCTCTTCAATTAAAACTAAAAAAATTCTAGAAGGAGTTAGAGGAGAAAAACCATCTGATATCAAAAAACTATCAGAATGTATTCAAAGATTATCTCAGCTAGTTTCTGATTTTAATGAAATTAAAGAATTAGATATGAATCCCGTTTTAGTTATGGAAAAAAATAATGGTTGTAAAGTTCTAGATGTACGCATAGGTCTCTAGTTAGGCACAGCTCTTTTTGGAAACTTTTTAATTATTTGAATCACTAAGTGATACATCGACATGCAAAAAACAGTAAAACCGATCAGAACTGGAGAGGAATACATTGAGAGTCTAAAAGGCAGAGATCTGAAAGTTTACTTGTTTGGTGAATTAGTAAAAGAACCAGTTAGTCATCCAATGATTAGACCTTCAATTAATGCAGTAGCAAGAACTTATGATCTTGCAGTTGAAGAAGAAGAACTTGCATCTTCACAATCCTCAATCTCTGGTGAAAGAGTAAATCGTTTTTTACATATTGCAGAAAGTGCAGAAGATTTAGTCTTACAAAATAAAATGCAACGAAAACTAGGTCAACTTACTGGTACATGTTTTCAAAGATGTGTTGGAATGGATGCATTAAATTCATTACACTCTACAACATTTGAAATTGATGAAAAACATGAAACAAAATATCATGAAAGATTATTAGAATTCATCAAAATGGTTCAACACGAAAACTTGGTTATTGGTGGTGCAATGACTGATGTGAAAGGTGATAGAAGTTTAACACCAAGTGAACAAGAAGATCCTGATTTATTTCTGCATATTGTTGATAGAGACGATAAAGGTGTCTATGTGACTGGCGCTAAAGCACATCAAACTGGTACAATTAATTCACATTGGATGATTGTAATGCCTACAATGAGATTATTAGAAAACGATAAAGATTATGCAATTGTTGGTGCTCTTCCAGTAGATGCACCTGGACTTACTTACATCTACGGTAGACAATCTTGTGATACTCGTAGCATGGAACCAGGTGATATTGACGTTGGAAACTCTGAATATGGTGGACAAGAAACCATGGTAATTTTTGATCGTGTATTCATTCCAAACGAAATGATCTTTATGGATGGTGAATACGAATTTGCATCAATGTTAGTTGAAAGATTTACTTGTTATCATAGACGAAGCTATGTTTGTAAAACTGGTTTAGGTGATGTTTTAATTGGTGCTGCAGCTGCAATTGCAGAATATAATGGGGTTCCAAAAGTTTCTCACATTAAAGATAAAATTATTGAAATGACACATCTTAACGAATCAATCTATGCTGCAGGAATTGCAGCATCATATCAAAGTCATAAGATGAAATCTGGTGTATTTCTTAATGATGATATGCTTGCAAATGTCTGTAAACATAATGTTACTAGATTGCCCTATGAATTAGCAAGACTTGCACAAGATGTTGCTGGCGGAATACTAGTTACATTACCATCTGAAGCAGAGTTTAGAAGTGCCGAAACTGGACCGCTTCTAAAAAAATACCTAAAAGGAAAATCTGGAATTGAAGTTGAAAATAGAATGAGAATTTTAAGATTAATTGAAAACATGACTATGGGACGAAATGCAGTTGGTTATCTAACTGAATCAATGCATGGTGCAGGTTCGCCACAGGCTCAAAGAATACAAATTGCTCGTCAAATGCAATTAGGTTACAAAAAACAACTTGCAAAAAATTTGGCTAAAGTTAAAGAAGAACCTGAAGAACTGAAAGAAAGTTCAGAATACTTCAAACGTGTATTCAAAATACCTAAAAAGAAATAATCTTAAAGTTCTTTTTTATCGCCATCTACTGATTCATCTTTATCTGATGATTTGGTATATTCAGAATCTTTATTGTTATCTAAAGTTCTATTTGAATCGCCATCCACTATTCCTTTATGATGTATATCTGATACTGATTCATCTTTGTTATTTTCAACAACATCATTTGAATCGCCATCTACTGACTTATCTTTTGTATATTGAAATTCAATTTTTTTCTTTTCCTTACCAGCAAAATGTTTTACAACCATGACGCCAATTATGACTGCAATTATTATGTAGTTTATTGGTGGCTGAAGAATTTGTGTTATGTATCCTACCTGTGGCACCACATGTTCCACTTTTCCTAGATATTCCTTTTCTGTTATTGGATAATCTGTACCTGCAATTGATGCTGCATTAGCATCTCCTCTCGTTCTAACTATTTTTGGATCTTCCCCCATGAGTAAACTAACTCTATGAACAATCACTCGTTCTTTTCCCTGTTCGTATAACTTTGGTGAATAAAATACAATAATGTCACCTTTTTTCACATCTTGAAATGGTGTATTTCCTTCAACAACTATGACATCGTGAACCTGCAGTACTGGAATCATACTTCCACTTGAAACAACATAAAATGGATTTGGAGTTCCAAAAACTGCCTGTAAACCAAACCATATGACAGCAATTGCTACAACTATGATTATTATATCTTTGATGAGATTTTTTGTTGAACTTGCCAAATTATCTATGCTCGCAAATTTACTAAGATAAGTCTTATCGATTATCTATAGCTGATTTCCACAACTCTCACAAAATTTAGAGTCAGGTTTGTTATCAAAATTACAACTAGAACATCTTGAACCACTTCCTACTTCTAGTGTTTGTTCTACTTTTACATCTGTTTTATCAGATTTTCCTAAAAAGATTACTTCTCCAACAGTTCCAATTCTACTCCAACTGATGTTTATATCGTTTCCACCAGCATCTGAAACAAGCAATACTAATTCTTGATTTGAATCGACACCAACTTGTTTTGCTCTTCCTATTCTCTTTGCACTCTCATCAAAAACATCCATGCCAAAAATTGATCTAAATGTTCCTCCGCTAGGAGTAGGCTCTTGTATTATCTCTGGTTGTACCGTTTCTTGTTGAGTAAAATTATCAAAGTCTGTTTCTTGTTTTTCAATTGGATTTGCTAATCCTATGTCTACTTGTTCATCAGGTTTTCTAAAATCTCTGTATTCCGCAATAGTTGAACCACATTCGTTGCATAGATATTTTCCTCTTTCAACTAAAACTAAATTTTCAGCAACCTCTTCATTTGGATTTTCAAATTCTATATTCGGACTACCTTCAAACTCTTTTTCACACGTATTGCATGTATATTTAGAAATTTTTTCAGCTTCTAATCTTCCAACTGGTGCTAAAAATAGATCTGGTCCACCAAGGTTTCCCTTACTTTGCTGTTCATCAGTTACTCGTGCCATCACAAATCCTCCTGAACCTCTAAGTTTTTTCAATCTAAGTTCTGCACTCATATTTTCATACGTGCAATACGTCATTTAAGTATATTTTGAAAAATTTTTCATGACTCTACAATATGAAATTATAATCACAAATACATTTTTAGATGTGAAATTTTTAAGAAATTTGATAATCGTGGCAATAACAGAAATAGATGATCCGAAATCATGGGAAACTGATGTACTTAGCTCTGATAAACCAGTCTTTGTAGACTTTTGGGCTCAATGGTGTGGACCTTGTAGAATGGTTGGACCTGTTGTAGAAGAACTTGCTGGAGATTATGATGGGAAAGTTAACTTTGTAAAAGTTAATGTTGATAATGCACAAGAAATAGCACAAAAATATAACGTGTTTAGTATTCCAACACTATTACTTTTGAACAAAGGTGAAATCATAGCTCAACAAGTGGGCGCAGGTTCTAAAGAAGTATATCAAAACATGATAGACAGAGCACTAGAAAAAATTTAGGCTCTACTAATTTTTCTCTTTTTATTCTAAACTATTAATATTAGATTCTTCTCATTGAGTTATGTCATTAGGAGAAATTGATACATTAAATCTTACTTTCGAAAAATTATCCGCACTATTTGATGAATCACAAGGATATTACGAATCTTTTCTAGATGCAAACAATTTGTATAAAGCAGGAAAATTATCTGATAAAGAATTCTTTCAAAAATTAGGTGATTACACTGTAGCTTATTCTGCCTTAGAATTTTTAGCCATCAAATCACTAATGGAAATGAAAAAAACATTGGATAGAGTTTCATCTGGTGTAGGAGCTGGTGGTACACAATCTCCTGGACTGATGCCAGGAATGGGGCAACCTGGAATGATGCCTGGTGGTGTTCCTCCTCGTTCTGGTACTGCTGATAATCCTGTTGGAGGACCTCCTTCAGTTATGGGAACTAATGAAGCATTTACTCAACCTGGAACGCTCCCTACTCCTGATCCTTCATTACTTCCACCGCAACAAAGTGGTGGAAATTGTACTTCATGCGGTTTAGGATTAAGACCAAATGCTAAGTTCTGCACAAAGTGTGGTTCAAAACAATAATTTTTAATTTAGATTAGTTCCACAATCTCTACAAAATTTTGCTGTAGCTGAATTCTTTTCACCACATTCTGAACAAAATTGTTCTTCACCTGATGATTCAGAATTTGCACTTCCATACATTCCAGAACCCAAAACAGCTCCTGTTGGAACATAATTATCATCATCAATAATTTCTACCGGCGCATAGTCTTTTTCTTCAACGTATGTGTATAATCTTGGAATACTTTCTTCTTGTTTTGTAGGATCTGGAACCATATCTCCTAACCAAAATGAAAATCTCATTAAGGTGAGCTCTGGTGTTGAAAATGCTAGTGTATGTGCTGACATGTAATCATTGGCTGCTTGTTTACCATTGAATACTTTCATGATGAAATGATCATTTTTCACTGTATAATGTTTTCGTGAAGTGGACCGAGAGGGAATCGAACCCTCGACATCCACGTTGCGAACGTGGCGCTATACCCCTAAGCCATCGGCCCTAGTAATTGCATTTTTTAACAATGTATATTCATTTTTACTCTAGTAATATACCTGAAAACTTAGGTAAACATAATGACTTACGATTTAATCATTACAGATTCACATGTGATGACTCCAAATGGTATAGTTGAAAAAAATATTGTTATTGAAGATGGAAAAATCAAACTAATAACTAATGATACTCCTGAATGTGATAAAAAAATCAATGGTTATGGCCTAGTTAGCATTCCTGGTTTAATTGATACTCATGTTCACTATGGTGTCTATTCTCCTATTGATCAGGCTGCAACAACTGAATCACATGCTGCTGCAATAGGTGGTGTTACTACAATGATGAGAATGTTTAGATTAAACGGCTCATACAAAGACTCTCTTCAAAAACATCTATCCGCAAGTCAGAATTCACATTATATTGATTATACTCTACACGCATCAATTTTTGATAATTCTCAAATTGACGAAATGAATTATTGTAAGGAAAATAAAATCATTTCATTCAAAATTTACATGAACCTTGGAGGCGATGTGGGTCATGTGTATATGGAAATGAATCCAGGTGAACAAAAATTGATTTCTGCTGAGGTAAATGTAACAAATGAATTAGTTGAAAAAATTGTAAAAAAAGCAGCATTACTTGATTGTCCTGTTTTAGTTCATGCAGAAGATTACCAAGAATGTGCTTGTGGAATGAAAACTCAAAAAGAAAAAAATCACGATGGTCTAAATGCGTGGTCTGAAAGTCGTTCTCCTAATTTTGAAGTAAAAGCTATTCAAACAATATGTGAATATGGGAGAAAATATAATTGTCAAATTTACTTTGTACATATCGGCTCAAAACTAGCATTAGAAAAAATAAAAGAAGAAAAACAGAAAGGTACCAAAATTTTTGTCGAAACATGTCCTCATTATCTAACCTTGTCACATGAAAGTCAAACTGGTTATCTTGCAAAAGTTATGCCTCCAATTAGAACAAAAAATGATATACAATCTGTATGGACTGCCATACAAAATAATGAAATTGATACGATTGGAACTGATCATGTCGCTAATCAATTAAAACTCAAACTTGGTGGAGATGATGTCTGGAGTGCTTTAGCTGGATTTCCTGGAATTGGAACATCATTACCAATTCTACTTAGTGAGGGAATTAACAAAAATAAAATTAATTTGAATCAGTTAGTTAATTTAACAAGTACAAATGCTTCTAAAATTTTTGGTCTATCTAGTAAAGGACATCTCGCAATAGGGTATGATGCAGACATTGCAATGATTGATCTAAAAAAAGAAGCAAAAGTTTCTCCTGAACTCTTTGGTGGATTTTCTGATTATCTTGTATATGATGGATGGAATTTGAAAGGATGGCCTATCAAAACAATTGTTAGAGGTACTGTTGTTGCTGAAAATTTTGAAGTAATTGGTAAACCTGGATATGGTAATATTGTGCCACGAGAATTAAGTTAAAATTTCAAATTTACCGTTTGCTTTTGCCTTGTAAATTATATCTGGTTTTCTTGTAAAAATTCCAACCTCTATTACTCCTGCAATATTGAGTAACTTTTGCTGTAGTGCTTTTGGATTCTTGATTATTCCAAAATCACAATCTAGTATAATATTTGAATTTTCAGTAAAAAATGGATATCCTCTATCAAGTATTCGTAATTCTGGTTTACCCCCAATTTTTTCAATTTTTTTCCAAATAATTTGTCTTGCTAATGGATGAATCTCAATTGGAACTGTTCTGTTAAAATCTTTGACAAATTTTGAATTATCTGCTATAATGATAACTTTTTTTGCAGCACTAATTAGAATATTTTCTTTTAACAATGCTCCACCACCACCCTTTATCAAAAATTTATTTTTGTCAATTTGATCTGCACCATCAAAAACTAAATCAATTTTGTCAATTTGATCTGCATCAATTAATTGTAAACCACCTTTTTCAGCAATCAATTTTATTTGCATTGATGTTGGTACACATTCAACTGAAATTTTTTTTGTTTTGATATATTTTGATAATAATTTTACTAATACAGTTGCAGCACGTCCACTTCCTAAACCTAACACATAACCATCTTTTACATTTTTCAAAGCATCTAAAGATAATGCCTTAATGGCACCATCAAATGACATTAATCGACCTCTGCTTGTTCAATTTTTGATAAAGTTTTTAGAATTTTTGATTTTATTTGTTCAATGTCATCATCTTCATCATCAATTTCCGACTCTTCTGGTAATTCTACAATTGGTTTAGGCATTTCATTTAAAACTGGTTTTACAACATGTTCTGGTTCATCTTTGGTTACTGGAATTACACTTTGTTCTTTAATTTCTGGGGTCTCAATTTTTTGACTTGCTTGCATCTTTGGTTTCATTGGCGGTGGTGTTATAACATCACTGCTTAATTGTGATAACATCTGATCATATTTTGATTGTTTAACTGGATCTAATTTTGGTAAAGATGTTAAAGTTGTAATTTCAAACTTCTTTGAACTTCTGTTAACAAATTCTACAATTGGTTTTTCGAAGACTGCTTTTGATTTCTCTTCTTTATTTTCAATTCCATTTGAGTTCTTATTATTTTTCTTAATCTGAACATTATTTTGTGTTTGAGCAACTTCTATTTTTGATGTTAATTCATATAATCTTTGATCAAGTTGGGATAATTTTTGATCCATTAGTGTGATTAGCCCGTCGCCTAATGGTCCCAAATCCGGATGTTTACTTGCATTTTCTAGCTTTTCAATTCTTGTAATTATTACGCCTAGTTGATGTTGGTATCTTAACAGTAGTCTATCTTTTTGAATTTTTGTTAAATCTGATTCATTTTGATATAATCGTGCAATTGTTTTTGTCAGAATATCTTTTTCAATTTGTAATGATTGTAATTGACTTACAATGTGGATATTGGCACCTATGGTTGGAGTTTGTAATTTATTTTTTGATTTAAAAAATTGTTTCAACATAATTATAGCGCAGGTACGCTCCGTTTAATCCATGAGTATTTTCGTCTCTTTGCATCTGGATGTCCACAACTTGCACATCTATCTAGACGTCTATGAAATGCGTTATTTCCACATCTTCTACATCTGATATGTGTATGAGATTTGTTGTGCTTTCCCATTGATGGTGTACCTCTAGTCATTAGAGAACACCTATTCTGCTGGAGGAGATATCATAACTACATTATCTCCACGAACTACAATGGATCCGAGACTTTTTGATTCACCTTCAGAAGGGATTTCTTCTGATTGGTCTAGTAGCAGGTTCATGTGTTGATCAAATCCTTGAAGTAAACCTGTGATGGTTTTGCCACCTTTTAGCTTTATCAGTACGTTCTTGTTGATACTTTCATCGAGTACTTTTACAGCCATATCTACGGACATTTATTTCACTTATTGACTTCCATAATGAGGAGTATATTAAACGTTCACTGGTGAATTTTTGGTTTTGTTTCAGTAAGTCAAGTTTGACTCTTTTACAAGATTATTTACTACTTCCTTAATGATCTTCCTTCCTAATCTTGCTGATGATCTAGTTGGATCTCCCCAAACCCCATTTCCTGTTACTTTTGGAAATGATTTTTGTGCCAATTTGTTAATTTTTGAAATTTCTTGTTTAGACATTCCATCTGTTTGAAAACCTTTTTTTGCCTTTCTCATATCTACATTCTTTGAAATTGCTAACATGATTGATGTTTCAACATTACCTGCATGATCAAACTCTCTATCCATATACTTCCAATATGAAAAAATCTCGATTTTTCTTCTTGTTTTCTGTTTTCTCTCAAAACTTCTCAAAGAATCCAAATTTCCATAATGCCCATTAATAATTATAATTTTTGAAATCCCATTTTTGATCAATGACTCGCAAATATCCTCCAAAATTTTCGACAATGTAGACTTTTTTATGCTCAAATTGAAGAATGGAAAATGTTCATCTGAAATTCCATAACTAATTGTAGGAAGAAGAATCCCTTTTACCTTGTCTGAAAACTTTGATGCAATTTCTGTTACAATATCTGAATCTGTCGAGATTGGTAGGTGTGGTCCATGTTGTTCAATTGAACCAACTGGAATGATGGCAATCTGTTTCTTTTTTTTGATCATCTTTCTCAAATCAGGATCAAATTGATCACGAATAATCATCAAATCACTTTGTATGTACTTTTCTCCATCTAACTTCTAATTTATCTGCTAGATGCATTTTTACTGCCTTTAACAAAACTTCTGCTTCAAGTTTTTGTCCAGCTCGTTTTATTGATTCTAATGTATGCTCTGGTTTTACATCAAATGAATCTTGAAAAATTATTGGTCCTTGATCAAGATTCTCTGTTACATAATGAGATGTTACACCAATAATTTTTGTTCCTCTTTCATATGCTTGTGCATATGCCATTGCACCTGGAAATGCAGGAAGTAATGATGGATGTATGTTTATGATCCTGTTTGGATATCTCCAAACAAAATTTGGTGTTAGTATTCTCATATATCTTCCTAACGCAATCAAATCTATATCGTATTTTTTACAAACTTGTATAATTTTTGATTCTGCTTTATCTTGACTTTTTTCATTTATTAATACAAAAGGTATTTTAGCTTTTTTTGCCATTGATGATAAGGTATTTTGTGTACCGATCACCACTGAAATTTTTCCTTTGAGTTCTTTTTTAGTCTGTGCACGAATTAGTGTCTGAAGACAATGAGATTCTTTTGTTACAAAGACAGCAATATTCTTCTGTGAATTTGATTCATGATGTGTATTAACTTCCATATGCAATTGTTTGCCTAATTTTTCTAAATCAGAATCAAATCTCTTAATATCGATCTTTTTTGTGAATGATACTTCTAAATACATACCAAAAAGACCTTTGATAACATTCTGATTAACCCTCTCAAGGTTACCTTTTCGTTCAAAAACAAAATTTGTAAAATTAGCTACAATTCCTTCTTTATCTTTTCCTACTACTGTTATCCCAATCAATGTTTTTTTCAATGCCGACGTTGTTGTTTAATCTCATATATGCTTAAGGTATTTTGTAAAAAAAATCAAATAATGCGGGTGGTGGGATTCGAACCCACGAACTCCTAAGAGACAGGGTCCTAAACCCTGCGCCTTTGACCAGGCTGGGCGACACCCGCAAGCATTGTGCAACAACAGACAAATTTATCGGTATTGAATTGAGAATATGAAAAAATTATTCGGTACAAATGGTGTTCGTGGTGTTTTTTCTGAAGACTTTACGCTAGAATTCATTAATGATCTTGTCATGTCATTAGCAGCATATTTTCAAAAAGGAAAAATTTTGGTAGGTTATGATGGCAGACACTCTAGCCTGATTGTTGCAAAAATTGTTTCTTCAGCATTAAATTATTCAGGTTTAGATTGTTATATAGCTGGACTTGTGCCTACTCCTTGTTTAGAATATGCAACAAAAAAACTAGGATATGATGGTGGATTGATGATTACTGCATCACACAATCCTCCTCAGTATAATGGAATCAAACCTGTTGCATTTGATGGTGTTGAAATTTCCCGTGAAGATGAACAAAAAATAGAGCAAATTTTTGATCAAAAAAATTGGATTAAGACTGATATATTTGGTAAATCATTTGAAGAAAAAAATGCTATTTCTACATACGTTGATGGAATAATTTCCTTAGTTGATGTTCATTCCATCAAGGCAAAAAAATTCAAAGTTTGTCTAGATCTTGGAAATGGTGCACAATCGGTTACTGCAAAACAATTATGTGAAAAATTAGGATGTGATGTCTATACAATAAATGAAAAGATTGACGGTGATTTTCCAGGTCGTGGTTCAGAACCTACTCCTCAAAACCTTGAAGAATTATCTAGATTGGTTGTTGATAAAACTTCAAACTTTGGAATTGCATTTGATGGTGATGGTGATAGAAGTATTTTCTGTGATGAAACTGGAAAAATTTTAACAGGTGACAGTTCCGCCTTACTTCTTTGTGATTATTTACTCCAACATTATCCAAATTCACAAGTAGTGACATGTCTAAACTCTAGTAATATTATTGAAACCATTATTGAAAAAAGTAATTCTCATGTAGTGTGGACAAAAGTGGGTAGTGTAGAAGTCTCTAGAAAAATGATAAATGATGATGCGTTAATTGGTTATGAAGAAAATGGGGGATTTATGTTTGGAAAGCATAATCATGTACGAGATGGTGCTATGACTCTAGCATTAATGCTAGATCTATTATCTAAATCAGAATCAAATCTAAGTCAAAACATCAAAAATCTTCCACCTAGTTTTACTACTAAAACAAAGATGGAATGTTCTTTAGAACAATCAAAAATTGTTATTTCAGAACTTTTGAGAGAATTTCCTGATTCAAATACTTCTGATGGAATCAAAATTCAAGTGGATGAAAACAACTGGGTCATGATTAGACCAAGTGGAACTGAACCAATAATTCGAATTTACGGAGAATCAAACTCTCAACAAAATCTTGATTCATTAATCTCTAATTTTGTTGAAAAAACCAAATCATTCCTCTCCTGATAACATATTTAAGACCATTTTAGGTCATGCTCATAATGGCTAAAGCATACTATGTAAAATTTGAAACACCAGAAGAACTTGTAAGTCCGATCCTTGAAGCACTAAGAGTTTCTGCCACATCTGGTAAAGTTGTCAGAGGTACAAATGAGGCAACAAAAGCCATTGAACGTGGAATTAGCAAATTAATCATTATTGCAGAAGATGTTGAACCTCCAGAGGTTGTAGCCCATCTTCCACTAATTTGTGAAGAACAAAAAGCAGCTTATGCATTTGTTCCAAGTAAACAAGAACTAGGAAAAGCTCTTGGAATTGATGTTACATCAGCTGCCGCTGCTATATTAGATTCAGGAGATGCATCACATATTGTTGATGAAGTAGTTGCATCACTAGCTAAACTAAAAGGTGGCTCGACTGAACAATGAGTCAAACAGAATCTGATCAGTTAAGTCCTGCAGATATAATTCAAATTGTTGGTAGAACTGGTATTGCAGGAGAAGTTATTCAAGTTAGAGTTAAAGTTCGTGAAGGTAAAGACAAAGGTCGTGTTCTCACTAGAAATGTAAAAGGTTCACCTAGAGTTGGAGAAGTTTTAATCTTACGTGAAACTGAACGTGAGGCAAAGAAATTACATTAGTGATTAATTATGAGTCTATTAGTAAAACCATGTAGCTTTTGTGACCGACCTGTAGCAAAAGGTACTGGAACAATGAATGTAAAGAATGATGGAACTGTAAGATGGTTCTGCTCTGCAAAATGCAAAAAAAATGCAATTGATCTAAAAAGAGATCCTAGAAAATTCAAATGGACAAAGAAATTCGTTAAAGGCGGAATTAAAGTCAAGAAGTAAATTGTCTGAACAAACATTATTTATTGTAAAACCTGACGGTGTCCAAAGAAAATTAGTTGGAGAAATAATTTCGAGGTTTGAGAAAAAAGGATTTACAATTTTAAAACTAAAAATGTTTACATTTACTAAAGAATTAGCAACTGAATTTTATTCAGTTCATAAAGATAAACCATTTTTTGATGAACTACTAGAGTATATTACATCAGGTCCAGTTGTTGTCACTGTTGTAGACGGTAACAATGCTGTTGCTACAACAAGACAGATGGTTGGTGCAACAAAATCCTTTGAAGCTGAACCTGGTTCAATCAGAGGTGATTTTGGTTTAGGCTTCACTGAAAATATTATTCATGCATCTGATTCAACAGAAAGCTTTGATAAAGAAGTAAATGTGGTATTCAAGTGATTCACATTGCGTATCAGACAACCCATTGTGGCTGTATTAGGTCACGTTGATTCAGGAAAAACATCCCTTTTAGATAAAATTCGTGGAACTGGTGTACAAGGTAGAGAAGCTGGTGGCATAACTCAACATATTGGAGCGAGCTTCTTACCTGATGAAACTATTCAAAAATTATGCGGTTCACTTTATGAAAAATTAGGAAAAGCAGAAACTAAAATTCCTGGAATTTTGGTAATTGATACACCTGGACATGAAGTATTCACAAATCTTCGAGCTAGAGGTGGTTCTGCTGCAGATATTGCAATTTTAGTTGTCGATATTAATCGGGGGTTTCAACCTCAAACTAATGAAAGTCTAAAAATTCTTGAAAGCCGAAAAGTACCTTTTGTGGTTGCATTAAACAAAGTAGATATGATATCTGGTTGGCAAGCAACAGATGATGCTTACATATCTCAAGCAATAAAAAAACAATCTCTATCTATTCAGACAAATATTGATGAACAAATCTATAACGTTGTTGGAGCATTATCTATACTGGGATATCAATCTGAAGCATTTTACAGAGTACAGGATTTCAAAAAAGAGATATCTATTGTCCCTGTAAGTGCTAGATCTGGAGTTGGTATTCCTGAATTGCTTGCGGTATTGGTTGGGTTAACACAACAATTCCTAGGTAAAAAATTAGAACAAGAGGAGAAACAAACACGTGGAATAATTTTAGAAGTAAATGATGAGGTAGGATTAGGTCCTACTGCAAATATGATCCTAATTGATGGTCATCTTAAGAAGGATGACAATGTTGTTGTTGCAAAGAGAGATTCTGTAATAATTACAAAACCAAAAGCTCTCTTACTCCCAAAACCTCTAGATGAAATGCGTGATCCACGAGATAAATTCAAACCAATAGATGAAGTACAAGCAGCAGCAGGAATAAAAATTGCATCACCTGATTTAGAAGGAGTTCTTCCAGGAACTACTGTTTATGCATCCTCAAACCCAGAAGATACAGAAGAATTCAAAAGAACACTTGAATCTGAAATGGAATCTGTTTTTATTGATACTGAAACAACGGGTGTAATTCTAAAATGTGATACTATTGGTTCACTTGAAGCAATTACTGAAATGCTTAGACGACAACAAGTTCCTATATCCAAAGCTGACATCGGACCTGTTACTCGTAGAGATGTAATGCAAGCAAAAGCTATCAAAGATAAAGATCGTCATCTCGGTGTTATCTTAGCATTTAATGTAAAAGTATTTGATGATGCAAAAATTGAATGTGATGAAAGTCACATAAGAGTATTTGAAGACAAAGTCATTTACAGTTTAATTGATACTTACTCTCAATGGGTTGATGATGATAAATCTGATCTTGAAAATTCAATTTTTAAAGAATTTACTCCAATATGCAAATTTACATTTCTAAAAGGCTATACATTTCGTAACAACAATCCTGCAGTATTTGGTATACGTGTAGATGTTGGTACACTTAGACAAAAAACTTCGTTTACAAATAAAACTGGTAAAAAAATTGGAAATATTCATTCTCTTGAAGCTGATGGTAAAACTGTCAAAGAAGTCAAGATGGATGAAGAAGTTGCGTGTTCTGTACAAAATGTTACAATTGGACGGCAAATAAATGAAGAAGATGTATTTTATACTCTACCTACTCCATCTGAAGCAAAACAACTTTTGAAAAAATATGCTCACAAACTTACTTCTGAAGAATTACGAACACTCAATGAAATTGTTCGTATACAAAGAGAAACTAATCCAGTTTATGGTTATTGATTATCTATAAATTTTTTACAAATCATATGTATGCCTGGTTCTCCTACTGCTCCAACCATTGTATTTACAACTTCGGCATTTTTGAACATGATGAATGTTGGAATTGATTGAACTCCATATTTCATTGCAATATCTTGTGCATCATCTACATTCACTCTTGCAAATCTGATCTGCTTGTATTTTTTTGCCATTCTGGTGAATATTGGATGCATTGATTTACAAGGTCCACACCATTCTGCCCAAAAATCTACTAAAAGTAAATTATTATTTCTAATCTCTTGATTAAAATTTTGAGATGTTAATTCAATAACTGGCATCTCATTTACAATATTGTTAAGATCTTGTTGTTGTAATAAATCCTCTAATTGTTTTTTCTTTATTTTCTCAAATTCTGCATCTTCCATAATCTTCTCTTTAAATTACAATATTTATTGTATTACAAATCAAGTAAATATTTCATTATGACTTTATCATCTTGTTTAATCTCCATCTCGTGAAATGTAGGGGATTTTATTTCAACCTTGAAATCATGTTTTCTCAAATCTATTGCTTCTCCAAAAATTTCTGCATCAATTTGGTAATTACCATTTTTTGTAATTTCTAATAGAATTCTTTTTCCGGCAAATCCATCTGTAATAGTAAGGATTATCATTTCTTCAAGCCAATTATACAACAAATATTTCAAATCTTTTCCTTTCACTATCAACTTTTTACTATTATTTTCATCAACCTTAGAAATATCTAGAATTGTCTCAATAACTGAAATTCCTGCTATTTCAAATGCTTCTTTCAAATTATCTGCAGTAACCTCAATTATTGCATCAGTTGCATGCTCTAATGTTTTGTAACTCATTTCATATCCATGATATTCTGTTATTAATTAGTTACAACTCCCACAGCAAAGTCTAAATTCGTTGTTTCATTTTTTTTTGTAAATGGATCTACCTAGAGGAATGAAAGATTTTGAAAATTCTGAAATTCAAAAAATTGAATACATCAGAGAAAAATTCCTTTCAACCTCTGAGATATTTGGATTTGAATTAATGGAGCCTTCTTCAATTGAATTAATGTCTGTTATTGAAGCAAAGAGTGGGCCTGCAATTCGTGATGATGTCTATTTTTTTAATGATAAAGGTGACAGAGAAGTTTCATTAAGGTTTGATTTTACAGTTGGTCTAACACGATATGTAACTGGACAAAAATCAATGAAGCTCCCAGCAAAAATTTCTGCATTTGGTGGTGTATGGAGATATGATGAACCACAAAAAGGAAGATACAGATTCTTTCATCAATGGGATATTGAAATATTTGGAAAACAAAATACTGAAACTGATGCAGAAATCATAGAATTCACATCAAAATTTTTCTCAAATCTTGGTCTTGAGAATACAATTCTAAGCATTTCTCATCGAAAAATTGTCCAATCATACATTTCATCTGTCTTTGAATCTGATAAACCTGAACTTATTTCAGATATTCTTCGTGCAATTGATAAAATACAGAAAAAATCAAAACAAGAAATTTTCTCCGAGTATGAGAAAAAAGGATATGCTAAAGAAAAATTAGAAAAAATCATAGAATTCTCTAAACTAAAAGGCAGTCCTGAAGAAATATCTAAAATTTTAGATGTAACTCAATTTGAGAATTGGTCTGAATTAATAATACTGTTTGAATCTCTAAAAAATCGTAATGTAAATAATATTCAAATTGATTTTGGAATTGTTAGAGGTCTTGATTATTATTCTGGTGTAGTCTTTGAAGCATTCGATAAAACTTTTGATATAGGTGCTTTAGTTGGTGGTGGAAGATATGATAATTTACCATCTGTCTTTGGTAGGGATGATCTTGGTGCAACTGGTGTTGCGGGTGGTGTTGAACGTATTATGTTAGCATTAGAAAACCAAAAATCATCATTCACAGAGCAAAAAAATCGTGTTTCTATTTTATATGTTAATGAAGAAATGAAATCAATTGCTATTAAAATTACATCTTTGTTGAGAGAAAATTCTATACCAACTGATATTGATCTTTCTGGTAGAGCACTTAAAAAACAAATGGAACACTCCACTAATTCAAAATTTGTTATCATTGTAGGTCCTGATGAATATTCAAAAAATATGGTTGTCGTAAGAAATATGTCTGATAGAAATGAAAATCAAGTTTTAATACCTGAATTATTAAAACACATCAAAAATCTTTTAATGTAAAAATGCTCTAGTGAGCATCATTATCTCTGGTCCATTTGTTAATGACCCAACCACTACTGAATTCTTATTTGCTAATATT
>CABXKZ010000008.1 GCA_902512865.1 uncultured marine group I thaumarchaeote
CATTCCTTGCAATATAAATACCATTAAGATATCTTTTCGTTTTGCACCAATTGCTCGCATTACACCAATTTCTCTAGTTTTACTATTTACTAACATCATTTGAATAGTAACAATTGCAAATGCAGAAGAACCCATTCCAAAGTAACCAATTAAATTAATCATTGCAATTCCAGAACGAAATCCTTTCAGTGTCCCTTCTGCAGATTCTTCAATTGTTTGTGCCTTTAGATCATCGTTAGCATATGCAGCTAAGAATTGTTTTCTTATATCTAATGCAGCTTCAGGATTTGGTTCATTTAGTTTTACAAATATTGAATTTGATTCATCTGGTCTATCAAGTAAGCTTCGAAGTGTATCAATGTGAATAATCACATTACTATCAAATCCTTGGCCTCCAGCAGTTTTTGATATTCCAGTAACTACAAATCTTTTTGAATCTTCTTCGCCACCTTGATTGGTCATTATTAATTTTAAGTTATCACCTACTCTTACACCACCTAAATCTCTTGCAACAGTTTCTCCAACAACAATTGAATTTCTAGCATAGACATACTGACCATCACTTACTGTTGTGTGAATTTCGGATGCCATAATATCAGATACAGGTTCTACACCAAGTACAGGAACATCAAATTCTTCGTGAAATTGTCCCATGCTTCTAAATTCTATATCTGCACTGCCCGAAAGCCGGGGGGTTGCAGATTTTACCAAGGATACCCTTTCAAACCAATTTGTGTAAACTAAGTGAGATCTTTCTATTGTTGCTTCTTCTTCATGGCTGACAAAGATATCTCCAAATCTATATTCAGTCATATCACGAACTATAGCATCATAAATTCCCTGGAAAATTACAAAGTTAACATGAATTACTAGAATTCCAATAGACACAGCAAGAACTGCAGCAATCAAACTTCCTCTCTTGTTTGCAAGCATCCTAGCTGCCAAATTTAGTCGGTAATCCATGTATCATATGTAATTGTCGAATATATAATCCTGATCAGGTCTAGTGCTAACATTTAGGACAAAATTTACTAAAAAGGCTAGATTTATTAGATAAATGTACTATTAACATTACATATTGGACATTTTAGATATGAGAATTCTTAGTAGATTACTGAACAATTGTAGAAAACCAGATAGACAAATTGGAATGGAGTTAGGAATTTCTGGCGGAGCAGTTGGTTCAAGAATTAGTAAAATGGAGAAATTAGGAATTATAGAAAAATTTTGTTTAAAAGTACAACCACCACTGTTAGGATTAAACATGTTTTACATTGTAGTAAACAGCCAAAATCAAAAAGAAATTATCAAGAACGTAAAATTAGCTGGAATGCCATTTACTATTGTTCCATGTGTAGGAGGAAATACTGTCATTGGTGTTATAGTAAAAGAAGACATGGAACAAAAAATTGAACTTTTACAAAAATTAATGCATGATGTACGTGTAATGTCAGTTTTTGAAGCAGATAATACAAAGATCACACATAATCTTACTAGAACTGATTTAGAAATTTTAAAACAATTAATAGAAAACCCAAGAAAAAGAATTGAACAATTATCAAAAGAAACAGAACTATCAACAAAGACAATTAACAGAGGATTAGAAAAGCTAGAAAATAATGAATTAATTCAATTTACACTTGTATTTGATCCAAGTAAAATTGAAGGTTTTTTGTGTTATGCTGTAGTGGCTATTACACAAGAAAATATTTCTAAAATGTTAAAACGATTTGAAGATGAATTTTCAGAAGATTATCTTATGATTCCATTTTTAGCAAAAAATCAAATTGTTCTATTCCTATACAGTGATAGTATTTTTAAAATGGATGAAATGACAGAAAAAATAGCAAAAGTTGAAGGAACTATAACAACTGAATTATTTATTCCAAAAAAAATTGATATGCCAGAAAAATGGTTAGAGAAAAGATTAGAAACATTAACAAAATCACAAACATTACATATTTCTCAGGTAAACTAAAATGAAAAAAGAAAAACTGTACAAAGGAAAATTATTTGAAGTAAATGCATATAATATGAAAATTGAACATAGAAAAGTTAGAAGAGAAGTGATAGAACATCCAGGTGCTGCTGCAATGCTTGCATTTGATGAAAAAGGAAAAGTGCTCTTGGTTAAACAACATAGATTTCCTCATGGATATATTTTAGAAATTCCAGCTGGGACCTTGGAAAAAGGAGAAAAACCAATTGATTGTGCATATAGAGAAATTATTGAAGAAACGGGCTACAAAGCCAAAAAGATGACTAAATTAGTCTCATATTTCCCTTCTGTAGGCTATAACAAAGAGGAAATTCATGTTTTTGTTGCATCTGGAACAAAGAAAGAATTTGATTTGAAGTTAGATAATGATGAGTTCATCACAGTTGTAAAAATGGATATTAAAAAATTAATTGTAATGATTAAAGCTGGGAAAATTATTGATTCAAAAACAATTTGTGCAGTAATGATTTATGCTGCAAAGAGAAAATTACTTTAATTATTTGTAACTTGGTTTAACTAGATCTGTTATATCGGACCAAGATTGTAAAATTTTCTCAAACATGTAAATAAGATCAAAAAATGCAAGAGAAATCTGCTTTTTGCTTTCCAAGGAAGATCGAATTTTAGATATTTTTTCAAAATTATTTCTTTGTAGTGTAATTGCATTGATTGCAAGTATTCTATTATTAGAGATAAAAGAATCAATTGATTTAATTTGTATCTCTTCCATATCTTTCGCAAAATCATGTAGTTTTTTTAGTTCAACTTTAGAAAGATTTGATTTGATTAATGATTCAGATAGTTCTACAACAGTATCACCAGCAATTTCAAGTGTATTTGCAGCAATTCTATAATCAAGAATATCTATATTTTCTAAATTGAATATACCAGCTAATCTAGGATCCATGATTGTACTACGAATTAATCTAACGAGAAGAAAATATTGTCTATTAATTTCAGCATCACGATTTGTTATAGTTTCAAGATTTGTTTTATCTCCACTTTGTAGAGATAATACAACATCACTAAACATTCCAAGTGCAATTGAGCTCATTCGTTTTAGAATATTTTGTGGATTAACTGATGTTTCATCAAGTAAAAACTGAACAGAGATATTTGTTGCATCTTCGTCAATAATCTCCATTCCCACTAATCTTCTCATAGAACCACGAACACTTTCTCTATCAGATATTGAAATGGGTGATTTTCCTACAATTTTAATTAAATCAAACCCTAAAAGATAAGCACCAGTCATTGTTGGAACAATACTTTCACCTTTTGGTAATGGATATGAAATTTCAATTTCTTTAGAGGGTCTTTTACTTTGTTGCGTTCTAATAGAAAGATTGTTTTGATTTGTTTCAATCTCAACTTGATTACTCTTGTCTAGATTATTTGCATCAACCCATTCTTTCGGTAGTGATACTAGAATACTACTTCCAATCTTTTGTAGGCGTCGTGTGAACATAGTCAATTTATACTAATTTATATTATTTAAGCCAAGTATTAATATTTTCCAGTCATCTCAAGCATGATCATATGGCAATAGCATTTTGTCCAGCTCATATTACAGGCTTTTTCAAAGCCGAATTAGACAAAGAAGATTCAAAACAGTTAGGTTCGTTAGGTGCAGGATTTTCTATACAAAAAGGTGTTAAAACTACAGTTACAATCAGAAACAAAACAAAACATGACATTTCAAATTTTGTAATTAAGGTGAACGGTTTTGAATCAGGAGATATGCGAGTATCAGAATTAGTTTTCAGTAAATTTTCTACAAAAGGGAAATTCGTAGATATTATACATGAAATTGATGTTCCAGTGGGATACGGATTTGGTTGTAGTGCAGCAGTTGCATTATCATTATCTATTGCATTAAATGATGCATTAGAATGTAAATTATCTAAAATTGAAGTCGCACAAATAGCACATGATGTTGAAATTGAATGTAAAACTGGATTGGGTGATGTTTTAGCATCATATCATGGAGGATTTGAAGTTAGAGTAAAACCTGGTGCACCAGGAATTGGTCAAGTGAAAAAAATAAATTCAAAAGAAAAACTAGATGTCATTATAATTTGTTTTAATCCAATATCAACAAAAAAATTTCTTAATGAAAGAATTTCATCAATTAATGGATTAGGAGGAAAAATGGTGAACAAGCTAATTGAAAGTAAGGATACTGAAGAGTTTCAAGACATGTCAGTAGAATTTGCAAAGTATGTTAATGTAGTAACACCGAAAATGAATGAAGTAATTAATCTATTACATAAAAATAAAATAAAATGTGGTGTTGCATTATTTGGTGAGACAATTTTTTCATTAGTAACTAGAGATGAAAGAAATAAGGTAAAAGAAATTTTGAAACAATTTAATGATGGATTAGTTATTACATCAAAGATTGACAATTCTGGTGCTAGATTACAATAAATTTTTTGATGGATATGAATATTCCAAAGTCTCATCCTCGATATCTGTCTCTTCAAATTAGAGAAAAGTTAATTGATGGTTTTAATAATAATTTAGTAGCAAAAGAAGGATTGTTAGCTCATGGAAGAGGAGAAGCATTTGATTATCTTATTGGGGAGAAAACAACAAAATCTGCAAAAAATGCAATCAAGGCTGCAGCAAACATGCTAAATCAGGCACAAAAATCTGTTATTTCGGTTAATGGGAATTTTGCAGCGCTTTGTCCAAAAGAGATCATTCAGTTAGCAAAAATAACAGATTCAAAGATAGAAGTAAATTTGTTTTATTCAAGTGAGAAACGAAAAAAAGCAATTTCAAAAATTTTGACCAAATCTGGTGCAAAAGAAATACTTGGAATGGACAAAAAACAGTCTACAAAACTGAAAGGAATAGACAGTGCTAGAAGAATTATAGATAAAAGCGGTATTTTTTCTGCAGATGTGGTATTGGTTCCATTAGAAGATGGAGATAGAACTATTACTCTGAAAAAGGCAAAAAAGACAGTCATCACATTTGATCTCAATCCTCTTTCTAGAACTGCTCAAACTGCAGATGTGACAATTGTCGATAATGTGACTCGGGCCATGAAACTACTTGTTTCTGAATCAAGAAAATCTAGAAAACAGATTACATTTGATAACAAAAAGAATCTTAAATCTACAATTTTAGAAATTCGTAAAAATCTAGAAAGGAGAGCAAAAAATGTCTAAAACAGTTAATGACATAATGCAGATGAAATCTAGAGAGAAAATCACTGTATTGACTGGATATGATTCAACGATGACCACATTGTGCGATAAAGTTGATGTAATTCTAGTGGGAGATAGTGCCGGGATGGTGATGCTAGGATATGATGATACACGAGATGTGACAATGGATGATATGGTACGGTTTACAACTGCAGTAAAAAATGTAAAAACTGATTCATTAATTGTTAGTGATCTTCCAATTAATTCCTATGAAAACGAAGATTCAGCTATCACAAATTCAAAAAGACTTGTTCAAGCAGGTGCACATGCAGTGAAACTAGAAGGAGGTAAAGAAGTTGCTAAAATTATCAAGGCAATAAAAGATTCAGGAGTTCCAGTAATGGGACATTTAGGGTTACTTCCACAAACTGCAGAGAAGTATTCTGTTCAAGCAAAGAAAAGTGAAGATGCAGTAAATTTGATACAAGATGCCAAAATCTTAGAAGAATCAGGAGCATTCAGTATTGTTCTAGAAATGGTAACTAGTGATGTAACAGAGATTATCACAAAAAGTGTCAAAGTTCCAACAATAGGGATAGGTTCAGGCATAAATTGTGACGGTCAAGTACTAGTGGTTCATGATATGCTAGGAATGTTTGAAAAGATAAAGCCAAAATTTGCTAAAAGATATCTAAATTTGTCTGAAGAGATTAGAAACGCAGTAAATTCGTATGTAAATGATGTTAAAGAAAAACGATTTCCTGAGAAAGAACATACATTTTCTATGGAAAAAGATGAACTAGAAAAATTGGAGAAAAAAATTGTCTAAGAAGAAATTACCACATCCATCACTTGATATCGTTGAAAGTTATGGTACAGAACTAACGGCGAAAAATATAGTTCTCTGTGTTGCAGGTTCAGTTGCTGCATACAAATCAATTGAGCTTGCTAGATTACTAATGAGACATGGTGCAAATGTAAAATGTGTAATGTCTAATGCAAGTACAAAATTAATCAAGCCTGATTATATGAAATGGGCTACTGGAAATAACGTTATTACAAAATTAACTGGCGACATGGAACATATCGAATTAGCAGATTACAAGAGATCTGATTTACTAATTGTATACCCATCAACTGCAAACACCTTAGGAAAACTAGCAACAGGAATTGATGATACACCAATTTCTACAGTTCTTACTGTTGCATTTGGTTCAAAAATTCCAATAATCATGGGTCTTGCAATGCATCGTTCTATGTATGAAAATGCAGCAGTTAAGAAAAATATGGATTTTCTAAGAAAAAAGATTGATTTTGTATCACCACAAATGATTGAAGGAAAAGCAAAGGCTCCAGAGCCAGAAGACATGTTATCATTTGTACTAAAGAAATTTGGAGGATCAGAGAAGTTACGTGGAAAGAAAGTTTTGATGACAGCAGGTCCAACAATAGAAAAAATTGATTCTGTTCGTGTAATAACAAATCAGAGTTCAGGAAAAACTGGAACCTTGTTAGCTTCAGAATTAGTTTCAGCAGGAGCCAAAGTTACGTTAGTTTATGGTCCAGGAATAAGTGAACCACCAAAAGGTGCAAAGATTATTCGAGTTAATTCTGTAGATGAAATGAATAAAGCAGTCAGGAAATGCTTGGAGAAAAAATTTGATATCGCAATAATGACTGCAGCAGCATCAGATTATGTAGTCAAAAATGAGATATCAAGCAAGATAAAAAGTGACAAAAATGAAATTAATGTAAAACTTGTAAGAGCACCAAAGATTATCAATATTGTAAAAAACAAACAAAAAGATATTTTTCTTATTGGTTTTAAAGCAGAAACGGATATTTCTAAGAAAGAACTTGTCAATCGTGCAAAAAAGAAACTAAAAGAATCCAATGCAGATATGATAATTGCAAATGATGTTGGTCGTAAGTATAACAAAGATACAAGCTATAATGAGATAGTTATTGTAGATTCTAAAAAAATAACTAATGTTCCAAGGACTAAAAAAGAGAAACTTTCTAAAATAATTTGTAAAAACATTGAAAAAAGATTCTAGAGGAATAAAATATAAACAACGTACCATTTTAGTTTGGAATGAAGTAGCACTATTTTATCATAAAAGATGGGCAAAAAATGAAATTGGCCCGTTTGCTGTAACAAAGAGGCTTTTGGATTCATCTAAAATAAAAAAAGGAGATAGTGTTTTGGATATTGCATGTGGAACAGGTCTTGTTACAAAAAAACTAATTAGAAAAGTTGGAAGTAAGGGCCAGATTTATGGAATAGATTCATCAGAATCTGCAATAAAAATAGCTAGAAAATGGACTGGTGATCCAAAAAATCTACATTTCGTTAGAGCAGATGCAGAAAGAATTCAATTTAAGACACAATTCGATGCAATTACATGCCAGTATGCATTATTCTTTTTTCCTGATGAACAAAAGGTATTGAGAAATATGAAGAAGTTATTGAAGAAAAATGGTACAATTTCATTGGCGGTTCATGGAAAATATAATGTTCCATATTTTGATTGTATTTTAGAACCAGTAAAAAAAATGATTCCAGATTACCTACCAAAATATCCAGAGATGGATAGATTTGGTACAAAAGAAACGTTTGTAGATATAATAAAAAAAGCAGGTTTTAGTAAAATTGTAGTAAAGAAATTTGTTTTTCAGTATAGTCCAGGCACATTTTCAGATTATTGGAATAATTACAAAAGACATCTCTCAAAGCCTCTAAAAAAGAAATTTGATTCTTTAACAAAAATCCAAAAATCTAATCTTAGAGAAATGGTCAAAGATAAGACCCTCGAATATACAAAAAAAGATAGAAAGATTGTATTTCCATGGGAAGTTTTAGTCCTGACTGCAAAAAAACAATGACATCAGACATAAATTCAGATTAAGAATGCATTAAGATTGTTGAAGGTTAGAAGAAAACGACTTTTGAAAAACTGTAAGGTGATTACAGGTTGTGACATGATAGTTGCATTAGAGCCTGAAAATTTATTTTACATGACTGGATTTTGGGGAGAAGCAATTGGAATTTTAGAAAAAAATGGAAAAACCACTATAATTGCTCCAGAATTGGAAATTGGTCGAGCAAAAGAAGAAGGAATTGACTGTAAAGTGATCCAATCTGATCGTGGTATGAGTTCATTGGTAACATTAAAGAGATTTTTGAAAGGAAAGGTGTGTACAGACTGTCAGAATTATTCTGTAATGCAATCATTAAAAAAATCATTTCCAAAAATTAAAAATTCAATTGAACCATTTAACAAATCAAGAGAAATTAAGGATAAAGATGAAATTAAAATTTTAAAAAAGGCATCTAAAATAATTGATGAAATGTTTGGAATTTGTCAGAAAAAAATTAAACAAGGGCAAAAAGAATCAGAACTTCAGTCAATTCTAATGTCATATGCAGTAGAAAATGAAATGTTTGATACAGGATATCGTTCTACATTAAATCCATTGATAATTGCAGGTGGACCTAATGGAGCATTGCCACATGCACAAGTTACTAGTAGAAAATTTAAAAAAAATGAATTGATAGTAGTTGATTTAACATTACGTTACAAAGGCTACGTTTCAGATGCAACAAGAACATTTGCATTAGGAAAAATTTCTTCTGAAGAAGAAAATGTTTATGAAATTGTTAAAGAATCACAAAAAGCTGGACTAAAAGCTGTTAAACCAAATATAGATTGTAAAAGAATTGATGATGCATGTAGAAAAATTATTAATGAATCAGGTTATGGAAAATATTTCATTCATTCAACTGGACATGGTATTGGATTGGATGTACATGAATTACCAACAATAGGACCTAGAAGTTCTACAAAGTTAGAAACAAACATGGCAATTACTGTAGAACCAGGCATTTACATTCCAAAAAAGTTTGGTGTACGAATTGAAGATTCATTGATTGTAACACAAAAAAATCCAATTCTTTTGCATAAATTTACAAAAGACTTGTGTATTGTGTAATTTTCGAGGCTAAATAGATCAAAAGAGTTTATGAAGGTGTAGATCGCCATTAAGCTGTGCAGAAACAAGAAAACACAACGTACTTGAAAGCAATCACCATTCGTGATCCAAGTGATTTACATTCAATAAAAGAAGACATCAAAAAAGGAATGGTTCTCATTTTACGAGTTACACCATTAGCACAATCAGATGTTGAAAAATTACGCAAAGTTGTTGAAGAGCTTTATGTAATTGCACGTAATGCAGAGGCAGACATTGCAAGATTAGGAGAAGAAAGAATCATTGTGACTCCACCAAATGTAAAAATTTGGAAACCAGATTATGATTTAAAATAATTTTATAGCTTCTTGAACTTGTGGATAGTGAGTTGTAACTCTATACATTCTATTAATTGCTGATGAAAGGTTTTGAGATTTTCTTCTTTCTCCATGATTAACAAGAACTCTACGAAGTTTTGGTCTCAACCTTTGCACATATGACATTAATTGATTATAATCGCTATGTCCACTAAATCCTTCAAGTTTTTCAGTACCAGCATTAATTGTAACAACTTCAACTTTTCCTTCTCTTCCCATAATTGTCACTTGTCTTGCACCATCCATGACTCTTCTTCCCAAAGTTCCATTTACCTGGTAAGAAACAAAGAGAATTTTGTTTTTTGGGTTTGGGGCAAAATTTCTGAAATATTCTAAAACTGGGCCACCTTCAAGCATTCCAGATGTAGCAATTACAATACATGGAGAATCTTCTCTTAATGGCTCATCTCTTGCATCTGAATGTTCAATATTTGTAAAGTATTCCGAATCAAATGGATTATCATCTGTCTCTAGAATTTTCTGTTTTAATGATCTTTCAAGATATTCAGGATGTGCCTCATGAATTGCAGTTGCCTCTTGGATCATTCCTTCCATGAAAACAGGCGATTCTGTTAATTGACCAGATTTCATATACTTGTCAATAACCATCATCAATTCTTGTGCACGTCCTACAGCTGGAATTGGAATGAGAACTTTTCCACCACCTTTGAGAATTTCATTTACAGATTTGATAAATGCAGATTCAACTTCCTCTCTTGTTGGCTGTATGTCTTCTTTTGCACCATATGTACTTTCAATTAGTAATGTTTCAACACGTGGAAATCGTGTATCAGCACTTTCTAAGAGCATACTTTTTCCATATTTAATATCACCAGAGTAAACAAAATTGTGATCACCATTTCCAATATGGAAGTGACATGATGCAGAACCTAAGATATGACCTGCGTTTGCTAATACAAGTTTAATATCAGGAGAAATGTCAGTAACAGTTCCATATGAAAGACCAATTGTTTGTCTCATAATTTGATGAACATCTCTTTCTGCATACATTGGTGTTCTACCTTGTGCACCTGCAACCTTGATTGCATCTAATTGAATTAGATTCATCATAGGAAGGGTTGGTTCAGTACAATAGATTGGTCCTTTGTATCCATATTTTGTTAATACAGGTAGAAATCCTGTATGATCTAAGTGAGCATGTCCAATGACGATAGCGTCTAACTCATCTAATGAAATATTTGCCCAGTCCAAACGAGGAAATGCTTCAGAAGTAGTACGTGCACCAGGGTTAATACCACAATCAACCAACACCTTACTATCTGGAGTAGTCAAGAGCATACAAGAACGTCCAACCTGTCCAAATCCTCCCAGTGTTAGTAATGATACCTCAGATTTTTGTACAAGTCTGGATCTAAAGATTTCTTCTCCAACAGATTTTAGCTGTTTTGCTCTTTCTGCAGAAGAAATTTTTAATTGATAATTGATTGATTTGATTGTGTTAGATGGTTTTGTAGTTGACTTTTTAATTCTTAATCTCCAACCGGTTTGTTCAGTAACTTCTGTATGATTAAATTCTTCTGCGTTTCTTTGACAAAGCCATGGTCTTTTTACCTCAATTGATACTTCACCTGCTGCAGTATCAAAAAATGTAGCTTCTAGTCCTGCATCTTTTGGTACTAGAGAATCTAAGATTTTTCTTGCATCTTCTTCAGACTTTCGAATTTTTTCATCTGTTCGTATTACAATTCGTTTCTTGATTTGATTTACTAGATTGGATATTATTTCATTGTTTTCCATCAAAAAGCGCGGTTTGTTTGTATAGAGAGCAATGCGAGGTCCTTCATAATCAATTTTTGTGACATTTGCATCTTTGGGTATACTTGTCAGTATGGTTGCCATTATATTTTGGCTAGATTGATCTACTTGCTGATGTTGTTTTTTTTGCAATTAATCTAAAGAGGAAGTACTGCTTTCTTTTGTTCTTCTGTTAAAAGACGGAATCCATTTTTATCAACCAATGCTACATTGATTCCATCACCAGTTCCGATATTTCGTGTTATGGCTGCTTTGACTGCACGTAATGCTATATTTTTTGCATCTTCAAGTGTCAAGTCTTTGTTGTATTCTTCTTCTAACAGACCATATGCAACTGGAGAACCACTACCAGTTGTTACATAATTTTTATTTTCTACAGAACCAAACATGTCAATATTAAATAAAGCAGGACCTTTTGCATCAACACCACCTACTAAGATGTCTGCAATGAATGGATAGCCTCTGTTTTGATGGAACATCAAAGAGGTTAGTCTTGCTAAAGAGTTAACTGGAATAGGTTCTTGGTTTTGAATTCTGTGTAAATTTGCATGATAACGTAATACATCTACAATATTTTGTGCATCTGCCACACCACCTGCTAGAGTAAGACCAACATGTTGTTCAATTTTTTGAATCTTCATTGTATTATTATTTGCAATAAAATATCCTGCACTAGCTCTCATGTCTGCACATAATACTACACCATCAATAGCCTTGATACCTACAGTGGTTGTTCCGTGTAATATTTTTTCTTCAACATTGTTTGACATAAGATTAACCTCGCTTGAGATAATATCAATGATATTAGACCCTTTTAAATAACTTTGTCATAGGAACGAAGTATTGGACAAGAAGGCAATGTCTCACACAATGGAGCTACCAAGGCAGATCGTTGTTGGTGAAAAAAACATTGGACAAGTTGGAGAATTTTTACGATCACTTTCTAATCCAAGAAAGGTTTCAATAATTTCAGGGAAAAATGTAAAAAAGATAATTGGAAAAGAGATTGGACAGTCATTAAAAAATGCAAAAATTTCAGCTGTCTGGCATTTGGCAAGATCAAATGAAGTAAAAGAGACTATTACAATACAAAAGAAAGTCAAATCAACGAAGAGCGACATAATAATAGGTTTAGGAGGAGGACGCTCAGTAGATATTGCAAAATTATGTGCGTTTAATTTAAGAAAACAATTTGTTAGCATACCTACCTCAGCATCACATGATGGAATAGCAAGTCCATTTGTTTCAGTTAGAGGGGAAAAACCACATTCATTAGTAGCAACTGCACCTTTAGGAGTATTTGTAGATCTAGATATTATCAAAAAAGCACCAAAAAAATTACTAGCAAGTGGATGCGGAGATTTAATGGCAAAGGTTACAGCAGTACATGATTGGGAATTAGGTCGTGATAAAGTAGGAGAATATTATGGAAGATATTCAGCGAATCTTGCTTCTATGAGTGCAGAGATATTAATAGAAAGTGCAGAAAACTTTTCAAAAAAAGGTATTGATGTCAGAATAATTGTTGAAGCATTGATCAGTGCAGGAGTAGCATCCTGTATAGCTGGAAGTAGTAGACCATGTTCTGGTGCAGAACATTTGTTTTCACATGCAGTTGATCATTTAAAATTTGGAGTAGGATTACATGGTGAAAAATGTGGAATAGGTTCCATAATGATTGCAAAATTACAAGGACAAAACTGGAAGAAGATTGTAAAAACTTTGAAGAACTCAGGTGCACCAACTACTGCAAAAGAGATTGGGTTGAAACCAAAAATTTTAGCTAAAGCATTAGTCATGGCACAATCATTACGTCCAGAGAGATATACAATACTAAAAGAAGTTAAAATGACTGAAAAAGATGCATTAAAGCTTGCAAAAAGTACAGGCGTTCTATAATTACTTAGATTTTTTTTCAGCAGGTTTTGCTGGTTTTTCTTCTTTTTTGGCTGTTTTATTTTCATATGATTCTATGAAATTTACTTTTCCAAGTGATGGAACGAATTTGAACAAGTCCATTTGAGTAAAATGTTTGATAATTGCTAATCCATCTGCTCTAAAAATTTCTTCAGGAATTGTAATTTGTACTTCATTACCAGTTTTTTTGAAATTGATTTGGTCATTTTCTATAGGTAGTCTTGATTTTAAAATTTCAGATATTTTATCATCGTCTGAATCAAGAGATTTTTTTACATCAACATCATAAACAATTGTTTTTCCTGCAAATCTATGATTATAATCAATTTGAACTCTACCTGAACCAATAAAACGAATAATTCCTTTTTTGTTATCAATTTCTACTGTATCACCTACTGATACTTTTTCTGCGTCTTCTCCAAGTTTTCTTAGAGGAATCATTCTAACTTTGCCTTTGTCTCTTGCACCAAATCCTTTTTCAGCTGAAACTTCGATTGTCTTTTTTTCACCTGCTTTTATTTCAGGTAAAGCATCATCTAGTCCTTTGAGAACCCATGCTTCTCCAACAGAAACAAGTTTTGGCATATATTTTAGATTAGGATCATGAATGGAGTGTTTTTTTGCTTCTTCCTCATTTGTGCTTTCAAAAACTTCCCCGCTATCTTTTATCTTAGCAGTATAATCAAGTAAAATTAATTGTCCTTTTTTGAATGTCAACGTAGTCGATTTTGAATTTCCTTATATTAAGTTAGAGCGAATCAAGTGGTTTTAATTTTTCTTCAGCTACTTTTAGACCTGCTTGAGCATCAGTATCATAACCCATCATTGATAATGTTGATGCGATTCCAGATATACATCTCATAACATGGTAACGATCTACTTCACCCATACAACCAACTCTGAAGACTTTACCTTTTAGATTTCCAAATCCACCTGCTACTAAAATTCTGAATTTTTTTGCTAATGTATCTCTGAATATTTTATCTTCCAGTCCATCTAGATAATTTAATGCGATTACAACTGTAGAACGAGAATTTTCATCTGCAAATGGTGTTAACCCAATTGCTGATAGTCCTGAATACAATGCGTCAGAACAGGTTCTATGTCTTTGAATTCTTTTTTCTATTCCTTCTTCTAAGATAATTCTCATTGCTTCTCTGTATGCATAAAGAACGGGTAATGCAGGAGTGAATGGTGTGTGTTTTGCCTCATCATAATATTTGAAGTATCTTGGTAAATTGAAATACATTGTACTTGGTGGATTTGCTTCCATGTATTTTCTAGTTCGTTGGTTAATACAAATTGGTGATATTCCAGGTGGACATGCAAATGCTTTTTGTGCACCAGTCATTGCAATATCAATTCCCCATTTATCCATGTGAAGTTCTTCTCCACCTACAATTGATACGCCGTCTAAAACATAGTAAGAATCATTTCTTGATGTCAAGTCTTTGATTCTATCAAGATAATTAATCATAGTTCCAGTGGAAGTTTCATTCCAGACACAGTAGAATGCTTTAACATCTTTATTGTTATCAAATGCTTCTTTTACTTGATCATAGGTTGCATTAATTCCAGGTTCAGTTTTAATTTTTATTGTTTGACCACCTGCCCATTCAATTTGCTGTGCTAAACGAGTACTAAATTCTCCATTAACAGGAATTATTACTTTATCATCTTTTTTAATTAAATTTACAACAGAACATTCAACTGCACCTGTACCAGAAGCAGAAAGACATACTGCATCACCTTCTGTTTCAAATATTGTTTTTGTGTTGTTTACACATTCCTCATACAGTTCAACAAAATCATCACTTCTATGATTAATTGATGGTGTAACCATTGCGCGTGTAACACGTTCTGGTACGTTTGTTGGACCCGGTAACATAACTAAATATTCCAAATTCTATATCGCCTAAGCTTGAGATATTTGAAGGTTATTTATAATTAAAGATCTGACATCGTTTTTTTGGATCAATTTCTGATAAAACATCTATAGTTCCTGAAGGAAGAAATTGTTTCCAATTTTGATCGGTTGAAATCAGATTTCGGATATTAGTTCCGGATAAATCACTGCGAGATTTTAGCTCTACAGGGATTATTGATTTTCCTCGTTTACCATAAAGCTCATGAGTAAAATTATCATTAGAAAAAACAATATCATATTCAGGGATTAATTCATCAACAAGATGTGTCCATTTGGAATGATCATCAACATCAGGTATGTAATGAATTGACAGATTTTTTTTTAATTTGTCATCTATAGATGATAAAATCATCTTTTTTCTTTCATCAGCAGTGAAAGGATTCCTTTTTTCATGACTTTTGTTTGAACTGCCTATTCCAACATGAAGATGTTCCACTTTGGATAAAGCAAATTTTATTGCTTCTAAATGTCCTAAATGAAATGGTTGAAAACGACCAATTAGAAATCCAATCATAATTGTCCACCGGCATTAAGAACTGATGCTAAAAATAGAATTATCACAGATAATACAACAGTTACTTCTCCTAATATGATAATTTTTTTCCTTAACTTTTGTAGTTGCTCTGGAGACATCTCTTTTGTAATAATTTTATCCTCAACATCTTTTCTAATTATTCTGACATGAACTGCATATAAAATTAGTAATGCTACAACTAAAATCATCTTTATAATTAAAACATGACCATAACTAGTGTCATACAAGATATCAGATTTTTGTAATACTAGATGTGCCTGATACATTCCTGTAGCAATTAAAATAAACAAAGCAGGTAGAGCTAATTTGTTAAAGCGTCTTCCAACTTGTACCATCAGTCGTATTCTTTCTTCAACAGGCATTGACATTTTTTTTAAGATTGGTGCAAATACAACACCGATGAATAAAGAACCACCAACCCAGATTGCCGCACTTGTGATGTGAATCCATGTTAGTAATGCTTGTTCTAGTGCCATGACATTATAATGTTAGAACTCTATTTGACTCTTAACAAGGTTTTTTAGTATAAAACCTAAAAAAATTAATAATGAATCCACCAGGTCGTTCAATACTATTTGTTGCAATAATTGGATTGTTAGCAATGATGGGCGGAATTGTTTACTATGCAAGTTTAGATAACGACGATCTTTCTATGGCGACTATTGAATTACAAGGAGTGGAATTGATAGATGTTAACAGTATTGAAAATCGTGCAATGCTCAAAGTTACATTTCTAGTTGCAAATCCAGGTGACGTAACAGTAACTGTTCCAGTAATTTCATATAGATTATTTGCAGATGGAAGTGAGATTGGAAATGGAGCATATTCGACAGAAGATGTTGCAATGCCAGGTCGTGCTGCATTTTATCCTGATGCAGAAATTCCATTAAAAAATAAAATGACTATCGTGATGTCAGAGATGAGTGAAACTGTCTATAATAAAATAGTCAGCGGGCAAATTGTTCAATATAGTGCAACAGGACAAATGACTGTTGAATCAGCATGGAGCATTGTTGAACTAGATTTTGATACTAGTTCTTAATTTTAAAATTTAGAGTGGGCCTGGAGTGATTTGAACACTCGATCACTGCCATGTCGAGGCAGCATCATAACCAAACTAGACCACAAGCCCACGAATTAAAAATTCTAAAAGAACATTATTAACGTTTAAGAGATGTTGAAAATGAGGCTAGAAAATTGAGCGATAAATTTACAGATGATGAAAAGACTGGATTTTACAAAGCAATCTACTCTAGAAGAGATGTTAGATCACATTTTACACAAGAGCCAATTGACGAGGGAACATTAACAAAAATTCTTCATGCAGCGCATCATGCACCATCGGTTGGATTTTCACAGCCATGGAATTTTATTTTAATTAAAGATATGAATACTAAACAAAAAATCAAAGAATCATTTCAAAAAGAGCATAAACGAGCATCAGAATTAGTTGAAGACCCAAAGAGATCAGAATATCTGTCTCTCAAATTAGAAGGAATAATGGAGTCAGATGTCAATGTTTGTGTTACATATGATCCAACAAAATTTGGACCATTCATTATAGGAACCACAAGCATACCTGAAGCTGGAATCTACAGTGTTTGTTGTGCTATACAAAACCTATGGTTAGCAGCAAGAGCAGAAAATATTGGATTAGGTTGGGTTAGCATAGTATCTAATGATGTATTAAAAGAACAATTAGATTTGCCTGAGCATATTGTACCTGTTGCATATCTTTGTCTTGGACATGTAACGAATTTTGAAACAAAACCAGATTTAGAACGTTCAGGATGGCTTCCAAGATTAGAACTAAAAGATGTAATTTATTATGAAAAATGGGAACAAAAAGAAGGCGAATCATGGAATGTAATCCAAGAAATGATTAAGTCGAATCTTAACTACGCTTAAATTATTTCAAGTTATTTTTCTACTGGGCTCGTGGCGCAGCATGGATAGCGCAGTAGCTTCCTAAGCTATAGGTCGAGGGATCGAAGCCCTTCGAGCCCGTTTTTTTTACTTAAATTATGTATAATTTTCAAATAGATATGAGAGTTGTAGTTATTTCTGGCAGCCCAAGAGAAAATGCCAATACAGAGATAATGATGAAACATGTTGTAGAATATGTAGAACAGAAAGACATTGAACTAAAATTTATCAATTTATCAGAAGGTGGTTTTGAATATTACAGAGGATGGGTGGATGATTATAATGAGAAAACACTTCAGGCTGCAAAAGATATCATGGCAGCAGATGTCTGGCTAATTGGGACGCCGATTTACAATTCTATGTATAGTGCTGCTTTGAAAAATTTATTTGAATTTGTCAATTATAAAGAAACTGAAGGAAAAACAGCAGGTTTAGCAATTATTGCATCAGGCATGATTGGATTTACCGATGTCCAAACACTACTTACACAATTAATGTCATATTTCAGAGTAATAACAAATCCAATCCCAGTATTTGTAACTGCTGATAAAATGGTAGATGGTAAAATAATTGATGATGATGTAAAATCTAGATTAAATCAAATGGTAGATAAAACACTAGAGTTAGCAAAAAGAAATTAGATTAGATTTTTTCCAGTGATTTGTTTTGATTTGAAGATTTTAACTTCATAATCGCCTTCGTAGACATTAACTACGTTATCTCCATCAATATTTCTTGCACGAAATTTGTATTCATAAGTACCATCTTCATTTACATCAGTTTGTGCAAAGTGAATTGGTACATCATTTTGATAGATTTGAACAATTACAGGATATCCTTCTGCATAGTTGTCTACAGTACCTTCAATGAATCCCCATGGCATTGTGTTGTCTGAAGAGATTATCATTGGTACAACAGTTTTTGTTAGTTGGATACCATCGTTTGTAGAAATTACAGTTGTGTTAGAGTCAGCAAATGAAGGAGACATTCCGATCATTGTAACTAGCACAAATAATCCAGCAAAAATTCCAATTTTTGTCTTCATGAAAAAAATATGCTGTCAATAATATATTAACATGACTGATAATTTATTCAGATAGAATTGGATACAAAAAAGAAGTGCAAGTGTGAGTGTCATTTTGGAGGAGCAGAGAGTTGTCCTAGATGTAAAAAGGAACATGAATATCATTTCAAGTGTGAACACTGTAATGAATAATTATTTTTGTTGTGCTAGCATCTTTAGATTATAAATTTCAGCACGAATTGATTCAATTTCAACTTTGGTTTTAAGATGTTCAATTTCCTTCTTTAGATGTTCAATTTCGTCATCTTTAACATCTGCTACATTAGAAAGATCTTTTTCTAGATCTAATTTGTATGTAGTAATTTCTTTTGCCGTTAATTCATGGTTTTTTTTTCATCATGAGAGTGCAATGCTCCATGATTGTTATCTGCAGCTTTTTGTGCAATCCAGATGATAAACACCATAAACCACATAATTGGTACAGCCATCGTGAAAATGAAAGAGAGTGATGGTGCAAAGTCAACTAGGGGAAAGTATAATCCAGTCAAAACAGCTGCCCAAACGCCTGAAACAAGTGTTGCAAGATGGTTTTTTACGTATCCCATAATTTAACGAAGAAAATATACAAGATATAACGTTAATGGTAGATTTTTGAATATATAATATGAAAAGGAGGATTATTGCCCTGCAGTAACTTCTACAGTAGCAGTTGATGTTTTAGTATCAGACTGTAAGATTTGGATTTTCTCTAAAAGTTCGTTTCTCAAGTCACGAGCAACACGTCTTACGGTTGGTCTTGGGACTCCTAATTCGTCAACTACTTTAGTATAGATATCTTGTTTGTCTGTTACACCTTTATCAAGCAAAGAATTGATTGCTGCTTTGATAACAGTGCTTTGATTAGTACGATTCACAAGGATCATCTAATAATGATCTATATAAAATTTCAATTTACAAATTTGAGAAACGTCATTCGCAATTGTACTATAAAAAAATCATCAAATTACTACAATGATAAAAAGATTTCATCAAAAAAGAATTAATGATCAAAAGGTTCTTATGATAACCGCATGTCGTTGCGACATTGACTGGTGTAAACGTAGAAACTAATCATGGAAATATTTCATTTAATTTACTTCCTGATTTAGCACCTGAAACTGTTAGAAACTTTGTCAAATTAACAAAAGATGGATTTTACGATGGAACATTATTTCATAGGGTCATTCCTGGATTCATGATTCAAGGAGGAGACCCAAATACAAAGAACCCAAACATGAAAGGTCAATGGGGGATGGGTGGACCAGGATATAATGTAAAAGCAGAATTTAGTTCAAGATCACACTTGCGGGGAATCGTTTCAATGGCGAGATCAACTGATCCAAACAGTGCAGGCTCACAATTTTTCATAGTAACAAAGGACAGTACATTTCTAGATAGAGAATATACTGTATTTGGAGAAGTAACAGAAGGAATGGATGTTGCAGATAAAATAGTAAGTCTTGATAGGGATGGAAATGATTGTCCTTTAGAAGATGCAAAAATGCTCAAAGTTTCAGTTTCAGAGTAAAATTTTGTATAAATCAATTTTTTGTGGTGTTTTTACAGTATTGTTGGTATTTTCAATTAACTCACAAGTGTACGGTGAAAGTAATGAACGTATTGACATATCCAAATTTTATGAGTCGGACTCATTTAATTCAGGTTTTGCGGAAGTGATACAAACCGACAAAATAATTTTTGAAGTTGGCAGAGATACAACCGTTCACGTAAAGCATATTATTACTGGAGATACGTGGCAGCCTCATGAACCAAAATTGATTAAAATGTTGCCTGGAAAGCATTCAAACCCACAGCTAACAGATGAAGATGGTGATTTTTTAAGACCATGGGGATGGACTGGAGAAACTTTTGAAGAAGCAGAATACATTATAGCTGGACAAAAACCACATGCTGGTTATGATTTGGTTGCAGAATATGATTTGGAAAATTTTCTAGAGCTAAATGATGGACTATGGACAAAACATTTTGATTTTCCGCATGATGTAATGATTCACATTGATGATGAAGTTGAAATAATTTTTGCAAATTCACGTCCTGTTGACATTTCTGATGCAGGCGGAGTTAATTGTATGGGATGCTATATAC
>CABXKZ010000009.1 GCA_902512865.1 uncultured marine group I thaumarchaeote
AAGACAAATAAGGAAAATAAAGTGGTTGAAATCGCTGAGAAAAAACCAATTAGCAACATAGCAAATGCAGGTATATTTTATTCTAAATCAGGAAAGAATATGATTTCCGCAATTGAAAATATGATTGGAAAAGATATTAGAACAAATAATGAATTCTTTTTGTCTACTGCATTTAATGAGTTTGATCTTAAAAAATCAGAAATTCTAACATACCACGTAGATGAAGTAAAAAGCATGGGAACTCCAGAAGAATTGGAAAATTCATGGAAAACGAATTGGAATAAAGATAGTAATGAAAATATATGATTTCAATAAAATGAAAGGAGGGTGGTTTATTGGAAATTTTGAACCAACTGCATTCAAAACGCCTGATTGTGAAGTTGCATATGTAAAACATTATAAAAATCAAGAATGGGAAAAACATTTTCATAAAATTGCTACAGAAATAACATTTGTTATTAAAGGAAAAATTAAGATTAATGAAACCGTCCTTTCATCAGGAGATATTTTTGTTATTGAACCAAATGAGATAGTAGATCCAAAATTCTTAGAGGATTCAGACGTAATTATTGTAAAAGTTCCATCTAATACAAATGATAAATTTAATGTTGAAAGATGACAGAGGTTTTTGCCCATAGAGCAATTTTTCAGAATAAAGAAAATTCAGTAGAAGGAATAGAAAACAATCTGAAATTAGGTTTTAATGTAGAAATTGATGTAAGGAAAAATGATTTTGGAATATATTTATCGCATGATCCAAAAAATGAAGGAGAAGAATTATTTGAAAATACATGTAAAATTATTAAAAACTATGCAAAAAAAATTGCCATTCATGTAAAAGAAGATTTTGATATACAAGAAATAATAGATTTAATTTTAAAATATAATATTGAAGAAAAATGTTTTATTTTTACCACATCCGAAAAGAAGATTAAAACAGAAGATGTTGATGTGGCGATATACCAAACTAATAATAACATTCCAAATGATACAAAAATTTTCTGGTGTGATGAAAGTAATGGAGAATGGTATAATAATAAATTATTTTTAG
Organism: uncultured marine group I thaumarchaeote; assembly: GCA_902512865.1. The sequence continues at coordinate 1,052 of CABXKZ010000009.1, forward strand.
AAAATAAAAAATGCAAAAACATTATCATAACTATGTCAAGAGAATTATTAATGGAGTCAAATTTTAAAGAGATTAAATTGGATTGGAAAAGATTATGCAGATTAGGTGTAGATGGAATATGTACTGATTTTCCGAATGAGTTAAAAAAATTCATGAGAGAGCAATTATGATGAATATTGTTATGCCTATGGCAGGTAAAGGATTGAGGTTACTAAATGCAAGATATGGCGTGCCAAAACCACTTGTTGAGATTAAAGGAAAAACAATAGCAGAATGGTCAATTTCCACACTAGGTCTAAAAGGAAATTTTATCTTTTGTTGTAAAAATGAACATATAGAAAAATTTGATTTAGATAAAAAATTATTAAAAATTTTACCAGATTGTAAAATTGTGATTATAGAGGGAGATACTGAAGGTACAGCAGATACAATTCTGCATGCGTCAGAATTTATCGATAATAATGATGAATTGTTTATTTCAGATTCCGATCATTGTATGATTTGGGATAATGAAGGATTTGAGAATAAAATAAAAAATACAGATATTGACGCATGTGTCATGGTGTATCCAGATAATCAAATATCAAATGCATATAGTTATGTAAAATTAGATAGTATGGGATTTGTTTCGCAAGCAGCAGAAAAAGATCCAATTAGTAGTATGGCGGCGGCAGGTATGCATTATTACAAAAGAGGTTCAGATTTTGTGAAATATGCAAAAAATATGATAAAAGATAATATTAGATTTAATGACGAATTTTACGTAACTCCAGTTTATAATGAATTCATAAAAGATGATAAAAAAATAATTACATTTCCAATTAAGAATAAATGGCCGTTAGGTTCACAAGAAGAAATAAAAAAATTTTTAGAAAAATAATTATTCGGGTATAGATTTTTCTAATGATGCATCAAAAAATATTTTTTGATATTCATCAAAATGATTTAATTTTTCCCATTCAATTTCAAAATCATCAAAATAGCTTTTAACACAAAAATATTTTCTTATGATATCTTTCCATGAAGAATTATCAGTTTTGATATTTTTTACATAATTTTTTGTTAGATATACACCAGCTTCTTCATAATTAGTTTCATCATACAATGGAATTGTAGACCAAAAATCCTCTAATAATTTTTTAGTAGCAATTTGGCAAAAATCAGAGGTTCTATATCGTATTGATTCAAAAGTTCCAAAGTCAGGAACCATTATTCTATTTGGATATGAATTTTTCAAATAGATTTGAAAAATATTTGGGTTATGAATAAACTGATCAGTTCTACATTTCATTATTATTTCTGAATCAATTTTTTTAAGCCCTGCATTAGTTCCTACTATTTGAAAATTCACAGTAGATTTTGACTTTCCAGAAACTTTTGGAGGAGTAGATGTTATAATTTCACAATCAATATCATCAGTATTTTCATTTTCCCAAGTAGATAGAAGGATTTTTGCATCTGAAAAGTTTTCTTTATATTCTTGAATAATAGATTTAGTCCATTTGGTGATTCTACCTTGAAGAAGAATTCCAAAATCCATAGAGAAAAGAAGTATTATTAATATAATAACATAATTACGAAATTACATTTGTATAGAAAAAAGTTCTGGATAAAAGAATATATGAAAAGATATGAATTTATTTCTAAATTTTGTTATGGGAAGATACTGGATTGCAAATTTAGTAATTTTTCTTCATTTCATTCTGCCCAGATTTTGTTAGAGAAAAATTGTGATGAAGTTTGTACTTACAATAAGAAAACTGATGAGATTGTAAAACGTATTAAAAAAAATAATGTGATAAATTATGAAGGAAGATCTGATAGTTTAGATTCAGAGTATGATTGTATAATTTCGTTTGAAACTAATTTCAAACAAATGAGTTTTGAAGAAACTGTTGAAAAATATTCAAAATTACTAAATGAAAATGGTAAATTGTTCATTTCTGCAATAAATGAAAAAAAGAAATCGAATTTTATATCAAATGATGAATTTCAAGAAATAACTATTAAGAAAGAGAGGTTTGTAGAAAATCTTGAAAAATTTTTTAAAAAAATTGAATTGTATTCTCACATGATTAAAGATGAAGAGAAACCATCAAAAATTCATAATAAATTTAATTCTGTTAGAAGTATTGGTGCAAAATTATTATCCAGTGTAGATAAAAATAGAAGTTTCTACATTGACCATCTACAAAATAGAATGAAAAAGATTGATCAAACTAAAAATATATCAACAGAAATTTCAGAATTTGATTATATACCAATTCAAAATATTAATGAACATAATCCATTTTATTTTTTGGCAATATGTGAAAAGAATTAATTTTTTTATAATTTCTTTAATTCGTTCAATATAGATTTTATAAATAATCTAGATTCTAAATCAATAATATAAGTAATAATAATATAAGAAATCACACTAACACCAATGAATGATAACAAGTAAGGTAAGAATTCAAATAATTCAAGATTATAGTTAGAAAAATATTCAAACAAATACAACATAGGAATGAAAATTAGACTAGAAAAAACAAATTTAGAAATTTTTACCCACTCTATTTTTAATGGTAACATTTTGCGTACAAGAAAACAAATGTAAATTGTAAAAGGAATTTGTGTACCTAACGAAATAATTGCCCAATAATAGATTAATTCAGAATATCCCATTGATGAATTAATTAGTAAAATTATGCCTAATGATATGGCATATGCAGAATATTGAATTAATTGTATGGTAGGTATTACAAATAATTTACTTTTAATATAATTTTTAGTTGTTGATGATTCATTTGTATCAACTTTTTCGGTTCCTCTTAGAATAAAATTACAAGTATCAAAAATAGTAAATGAAAAAAATCTTAATGCCAGAAGTATTGCTGCAGGATATATAATTACATATATTGGGTTTAGAACATAAAGTGCAGGTTTTGAAAAAACGACAACTAATGTGCACAGTGGGATTAGAATATACAATAGTTTAGTTATAGAATTTTGGAGAAAACTTGTATCTTTAGATCCAAGTAATTTTGGATAAATTGCAGTAAACATTAATCCACCGTATCCAACTAAACTACCAATCACTACTGCAGAACCATAATAACCTAAACCTTCAGCACTTCCTATAATCAGAGTAAAAATTGCAACATCTAAACTAAAAATTAAACCGGTAATTGGAGGATATAATGTTAACCAGGATAACTTTATCCATTTTTTTAGAAAATCTAAATTAAAACTATTTTTTAATTTTTCTCTAGCATAAAATAAGTGCAGAATAATACTAGCAGAGATTCCTAAAAATGAAGATAAAATAACCCCATAAACACCAAATTCAAAAAAATAAATAAAAAATAAGACTGTAGGAATTTTGATTATATCAATAATTACAAGACCGTAACTCTGAGATTGTGGCTTCCATCCATAATTTATTGCACTTAAAATTGAATAGAAAAAATTTGCAGGAACCAAAATAACACTAAAGAGTAGAACATTCGTATCTACGTCAGAATTTCCAGAAATTAATATTGCAATTAATATATAAGCAAAAATTCCTATAGTAGAAAAAATTCCACCTGAAACAATCGCTGTTTTTCCTGAATCAATTTTTCTAGCTGTTTCACGGGTTAACCAGTAAGTTTCTATAAAATGTAGAAATAATACATAAACAATTAATCCACCAATTAACGTCCAAGTTCCATATTCTTCAGGTGTTAAAGTGCGAGTAACTATTGTAATAAACGCAAATCCAAGGATTAGCCTAATTATGCCTATAAAAAATGAAATTGTACCCGTATAACCAGCTCTAATTGAAGACATTATCTAACTTTCAATTTAGAACTAATAAAGTGAGTTTTAAAAAATTCCGATTAAATTGTCGTTAAAATTTTAAAAAATTAGATCTTAGTGATTATTTATGCTAAAACAATTAATAATATAATTCATGAATTTAGGAGGATCTATCAAAAATGAAACTTGGTTTGTTTGCTAATAATTCAAGTATTTTTTCCTTAAAAAAAACTTGGATTTGTTTACTTATCATAGGATTATCGAGTTTTACTATCAGATTATGTTTTTTTCCTTATGAGATACCATTTGTTTTAGATAATTTAGATTATTTTGCATATTCCATGAAGGTCAGTCAAGTTGGAGTATTGCCACAAGATTGGCATATTTCAAATAATGGCTGGCCTATTGTTAATTCACTTCTTTTCTCAATAATGCAGAATGGAGAAATGATGGATTATATTTTTGCACAAAGAATTCTTGCAATATTATTTTCTGTCATGACGATTATACCTCTCTACTATTTATGTAAAAAATTTTTTTCAAACCAAATTGCAATTTTTGGTACTATAATTTTTTCTTTTGAACCACATCTAATAATTAATTCTAATGCAGGAGGAATTTATCCAATTGCAATTTTTATTTTAACAATTTCATTATCATTATTTCTAACTAAACACAGATTTGGAATATATGTATCATTCATAGCAGCAGGCATTTTATCATGTTTTAGATATGAATTAATAATAATAATAATTCCATTATCAATTTTTTTCTTTTTAAAACTTAAAAATGAAAATAAAAAATATTTAAAATTCATATTTTGTATAACACTTTTTATTTTAGTAATGTTACCTATTACAATTTTAAATTATAATAATACAGGACAAGATGGCTTAATCAGTAATTTTATCTATGAACAGAAATATGCACAAGAATCATTATTCGAAAATAATCAAGCCGGCGATAGTCGGATTGATGATATAGAAGAATTTAGATTTGTAAATTTTCTTACAAAAGGAATTGAAAATTCATCAATTATTTTTCTAGTTTCATTTTTCCCAATTTTATTATTTATTGTTCCTTATGGAATATACAAAATTTTTAAACATAAAAAAAGTGAGAATTATTTTATTATTATAACTGGAATTGTGCTATTTTTACCTGCATTCTATGCGTATGCATGGGAAATGAGTGATGCACGGTATATTTTCATCATATATCCAATTTTTATTTTAGTATCATTATATTCAATAGATTGGCTCTCAGAAAAATTTTTTCCACAAATAAAATATCTGATAATTTTAGTTATTATTTTGTCATCAATAACATTTCTAATTTTTGAAACTAATGGTTATCAGGAAGATAGGGAATCATTTGAAATTGGAAAATTTCTCGTTGATAATGTTGAAGGATATAATTTGTATTACCCAAATGGACAATATGTTAAACCAGCACTAGTACTTGATTCTTGGCCAGAAATATTGCCAAACAACGAAAATGGGCATATTATAAGAGATATTATTAGAATTGATGACCTAGATTACGATAGAATTGAAGAATTCATTAAAAATTCAGAAAATATTCTAGATGTTACTTCAAATAATGACAAGAATAATCCAAAAGAAGTTTTATGGAGTTCTTTTAAAATTACGGGAGATTTACCTCCAACATCTTTAAGATCAGGTGATAAAGATTTTCAAGGTATTGATGCATTTATTCATACCAATTCAACTGGAAAATATCTTCTAAACAATATCAGATATTTTAGTGATGGTACATTGAGAGATAACGCACCAGGACTGACACATGTTATTGTGAGTGATAAAGAAGACATGGAAGAAATGTTTAAAAAAATTTACTGGGAAAGTGAGAAATATCCATATCTAGAAAAGGTATTTGATTCAAATGATTTAAAAATGTTAAGCAATGTAAAAATTTTTGAAATTGATTATGAATTATTTTATGATTTGAATAAATAAATATTATAAAATAATATTTGTTCCCTCACCAAGTAAGAAAATATTATTATGGCTAGATTCTTTTTTTGACAAAATTTTACAATTGTACGCAATTATACTTTTTTCAATATTTATCCTTGAATTTATAGTACAATTTGACATAATAATTGAGTTTGAAATTTTACAGGATGAAATGTTACAATTATTTCCAATGGTCACATTTGGTCCAATTATTGAATTTGAGTCTATTTTACAATTTTCTCCAATTAACACAGGACCGATGATTTGAGTATCTTTTTCTAGTGTTGTTCCAGTTCCAATTGAAATTTTTCCTGAAATTTTACATGAAAAATTCGTTTCATCTGTTAACACGTCATCTAAATTTTCTAAAATTATTGTATTAGCTTTTATTATATCATCAGGTGTTCCAGTATCCTTCCAGAATTCCGTAATTATCTCAAAGTCTATTAACTTATTTTGTTCAATCATTAATTGCAAAGCATCGGCAATTTCTAGTTCATTTCTCCATGATGGTTTTAGAGTTGGAAGAATATCAAAAAGCGTAGGAGTGAAAAAGTAAATCCCAGTTACAGCTAAATTTGATTCTGGGTTTTTTGGTTTTTCAACAATTTTAGTTATTTTTTTGTCATTTATTTCAGCTATTCCAAATTGAGTAGGATTATCAACGTTACATAATAGTAGAAATGCCTCCACCGAAGATTTTTCAAATTTATTTACTAAATCATTAATTGAACGAGTGATTATATTATCACCCAAAAACACAACAAATTTTTCATTTTTTATGAAATCTTTACAGAGATTAATCGCATGAGCTATTCCCTTTGGTGCATCCTGTTCAATGAAAGTTGTTTTTACTCCAAAGGATGAACCGTCACCATAAAATTCACGTACTTTGTTAGAACCTACACCTCCTATAACAATTGCAATATCAGTTATACCTGCACTTCTTATTGAATCAATACAATATTGAGACATTGGTTTATTTGCAATTGGAAGAAGTTGTTTTGGACCAGTATGTGTTAATGGTCTTAAACGAGTTCCATGTCCACCGTGTAAAATAATTCCTTTCATTTTTTCACCAATTGTTTCATTAAATAAAAACTAATTTTTCCATGGAGTTGAGGCAAATAAATCAGATCCAAGTTCATTCCACCAATAATCATTTTTCATATACCAATCAATCGTTTCCTCTAAACTATCATCAAAATTTATTGATTCAGACCAATCTAACTCATTTCTAATTTTTGAAGAATCAAGACTGTATCGTAAATCATGACCAGGTCTATCATCAACAAATTCAATTAGATCAGAAGAACGATCCATTTTTGCGAGTATTTTTTTTACAATTTCAATATTATTGATACTGTTATGAGCAGATATGTTGTAGGATTGTTGTGATTTTCCTTTATCTAAAATCTTTAGAATTGCAGCACAGTGATCGTTCACAAAAATCCAATCCCTGATATTTTTTCCATTTCCATAAACAGGTATTTTTTTATTTTGAGATGCCAAAATTATCGTTTTGGGAATTAGCTTTTCTGGAAACTGCATAGGACCGTAATTGTTTGTGCAACGTGTAATTATACAGTCTGTATCATATGTATTATTATAAGAATTAATAATTAATTCTGCAGAGGCTTTTGTGGCAGCATATGGATTGGATGGATTAAATTTATAATTTTCATCTGCATTATCATTTTCTAAGCTACCAAAAACTTCATCAGTAGAAATATGAATTAATTTCTTTTTTGTGTTTTTTATTATGTCAAGAATAGTATATGTTCCACGTATATTGGAAACTAAAAATGGATTAGCATCCATAATGCTTCTGTCAACAAAAGATTCTGCTGCAAAATTTATTATAATATCAGAATCAGAAATTAATTTTTCCATTAACGGTTTGTTAGTAATATTACCTTTAACAAATTTATAATTAGGATTACTTTGTAGAGAATCCAAGCTTTTATGATTTGAACCAAATAACTCAGCATCGACGTTTGTTATTTCAAATTGAGGATTTTTGTGTAAAGCACTAATAATGAAATTACTACCTATGAAACCTAATCCTCCTGTAACAAGTAACTTCATCATTATTCCTCCATGTTCCAATTAAATGGTTTTTTTGTTTTTGGATCGATAATAGATGAATCATTCCATTCTTTTCTTTCCTCATCAGGATTATCATAATCATATAGATTGTTAATTAAATAGATTGTTTCAGACGTTTCATTTCCAATATTTTTTGTACCATGCCATAAATGACCAGGAATCATTATGAGTTTGGGGTTTTGTGAATTAGAGATTATTTCAACCAAATGACCAAATGATTTTGAATTTTTATCTCCATCATAGATACAAATTTTTAGAATTCCTTTACGAACAAACAAAAGATCAATCTGATTTTTTAGATGTCTGTGCCATGCACGGATTATTCCAGGCTTACTATCTGAAATAAGAAATTGTTTTGGGGTAAAATTTGGAATTATATCATTCCAATCCTGTCTGAAAAATTCTCCTAAGAAGCCTCTATCATCAAAATGTAGTTGTGGTATAATTTGTTTTATGCCTAGATCATATTCTTTAATTTCTGGTTTCATAGAAAAAAAATGTCTTGATTAGTTATTATTGTTTAGTAATCAATTATTAGATAGAAAATTGAGTTTTATTTATGGAAAAGGGGTTGACGTCAATAATTATTCTAAATTACAATGGAAAAAATTTTCTTGAGAATTGTATTAATTCTATAAAAGAAGAAACAAATGGTAATTTTGAGATTATAATTGTAGATAATGCATCTCCAGATAATAGCGGACGAGAAATGGGATTGAAATACTCCGACTGCAAGTTTATTTTAAATGATAAAAATGTTGGAGTTCCAGAAGGATTAAACATTGGTATAAAAAATTCGTCCGGAGAATTCATTATTTTAATGAATAATGATGTTAAAGTAACAGATGGATGGTTAGATAAATTTTTTCAAGCATACAAAAAAAATGGTATGGCGTTATATCAACCAAAATTTCTTAAAATGAAAAATCCAGAAATTTTAGATGGGACGGGAGACATGATCAATCTTTTTGGATTTGGATTTGCTAGGGCAAAGGGACAAATTGATAAAGGATTGTATGAGGAAGTTGAAGAGATTAGCTATGCATCTGGAACATGTATGTTTTTACCAAGAAAAATTGTAGAAGAAATTGGTTATTTTGATCATATATTATTTGCATATCATGAAGAGTTAGATTTTGGATGGAGGGCAAGATTATGCGGATACAAATCATACTATGTTCCTCAATCAATAATTCATCATTTTGGTAGCGCAGGATGGGGATGGTCAAGTCAAAAGTATTATTTTTTAGAAAGAAACAGATGGCTGGTTTTATTAAAAAATTATTCATTGAAAACAATTACTAAATTATTTCCATCATTACTATTACTTGAAATTATAATGATTGGTTTTTTTGCAAAAAAAGGAATTTTAAGAAAAAAAATTCAGAGTTATGGAAGTATCATTAAGTTATATAATCAGATAAGAAAAGAACGAAAAAAAATTCAAAGTATGAGAAAAATATCAGATGAACAGATCATGAAAAATTTTTGTTGTAATATGTATATTCCACCGGAATCAGAAGAGGAAGAACATATGAAGAGTTTTAACAATATATTGATAAAATTAGCAAAAGTTAGTGGATTTTATAAAAAAGTGAGAATTGTAGAGTAATCATTATACAAATAGAAAAAAAGCCATAATTCATGATGTACAAATTTAAGAAAAACTGCAGATTATGTTCAAATAATAAGTTTGAATTGGTGTTAGATTTAGGAAGACAGCCACCATCAAATTCATTTTTAACAAGAAATCAGTTGGGAAAAAGTGAAAAAAAATTTCCACTACGACTTTATATTTGTAAAAAATGTCATCATTTACAACTTTTAGATGTTGTAGATAAAAAATATCTATTCTCTAATTATCATTATCTGACAAGTGCAAACAAACCAATTATCAACCATTTTGAAAAATATGCAGATGATATGTATAAAAAAATTTTGAAGAATAGAGAAGATCCATTTGTTGTTGAAATTGGAAGTAATGATGGAACACTCTTAAAAAAGATGTTAAAATACAATGTAGATGTTTTAGGAATTGAACCAGCAAAAAATTTAGCCCTGATTTCTAAAAAATCTAAAATTAAAACTGAAAATAATTTTTTTAATGTTGATATTGCAAAGAAAATTTCAAAAATGAAAAAAGTTGATTTAGTTTTAGCAAATAATGTTTTAGGACATGTTGATAATTTACATGAGTTCATTAACGGTGTATCAAAATTATTAAAAAATGACGGGGTATTTGTTTTTGAAGTTCCACATGCGCTGGATTTAATTAAAAAATTAGAATTTGATACAATTTACCATGAACATATTTCCTATTTTTCATTAATACCATTAATAAAGTGGTTAAACAAGTATGATTTAGAAATTTTTAACGTAGAGAGAAAAAATGTTCATGGTGGAACAATACGAGTATTTGTTTCTAGAAAAAATAATTTTAAAATAATGAAATCAGTTAAAAAAATCAAAATATTAGAAAAAGAATATGGTATGAATAAACTTGAAACCTATAAAAATTTCCAAAAAAAAATTTATGAGTTAAAAAAGGCATTACAAAAGAAAATTAAAAATTTAAAAAATGAAAAAAATATAATTTTTGGTTATGGTGCACCAGCAAAAGGTAATGTTCTATTAAATTTCTGTGAAATAGACAATAATATTTTAGAATTCATTACAGATACAACAATTTTAAAACAAGGTAAATTTACACCTGGAACAAAAATAAAAATTATTAATCCAAAAAAACTTCCAAAGAAAAATAACATGATGGTCGGACTTTTACTTGCATGGAATTATAAAAATGAAATAATAAAAAATGAAAAAATATTTTTAAAAAATGGAGGTAGGTTCTTGATACCAATACCAAATCCCAAAATAATAAGTAAATAAGAAAGGGATCATGATGGAAAAAAAAATATATTTTATTTCAAATACAAGTGATCTATCAAATATTCAAAATACCAATGAAGAGATATTTACATTTGATTATAAATCACATAAAATTCTACAAAATTTAAAAATTGAACACATAGTTGCTGAAAATTTTTTAGATTTTGATAAACGTTCACAAGTTTTTGAACAAGCTAAAAAATTTGAAAATTGGTATGATGATACATCTTTAGAAAATTTTGAGTTGGAAGGATACAATATATTTTCGCTATTAGATGGAATTGAATTTCATACATTAATGATGGAAAAATTAATTCTTTTGTGGACTGTAAAAAAAATTTTGGAGGAAAAACAACCAAATAGAATTATTTGTCCTTATGAAATGAGAAAAATAATTCAAGTTTTGGATCATGAGAATAAGATAAAATTGGAATTTAATTCCAACGAAGAGAATAAAAAATTATTCTGGGATTCAATAAATGTTAAACATAATATTGGAGGAAAACCAATTTCAATAAAAATTTCAAGAAATAAGTATAATACATTAAAAAATCTCCTCGACAAATTTGTAGGATTAACTTTCAGATTGTGGTTTAATTTTAAAAATAAAAATAAAAAAACAATTTTGCTTCTAGAGATGTATCCTCCAATATACAAAGATTTGATTGAGAATCTAAAAAATGAAAATTATAATATAATAATCATTAACAGAAGAAGACCAGTTACATTAGAAAAAGAATCAATAGATATTTTAAAAAATTCTGATTGCAAAATAATTTCTGAAAAAGACTTATTTGAAAAGTCAGATATGGATAAAATTTTAAAATATAGTCATAAATTTTCACAAAAAATTAATGATATATGGGAACATGATGTAGGTTTTCAAAAAATTTTTAAGATAGATGACACAATTTTTTGGACAATAATAAAAGATGAGTTAAAAGAGGTGTTTCAAAAAAGGATCAAAGAATATGTTAAATTAGTATTTTTTACGAAAAGAGTATTTCAAAAAATTAATGTTACACGAATTTTATCACTTTATGAAAGTGGTGAAACCGAAAAAGCATTTTTAAAAAATAAGAATGAGAAAATTGAGTCGTTTTTATTAGAACATGGTTTTTCTACTCTAACTAATGAAAGTAAAAAATATGGAATGTTAGGTTCGTATGATGATTTTACAGACAAAATTGTTGTTTGGAGTGAATTTCAAAAAGAGTTTTTAATATCAAAGTACAAAATATCCCCAAAAAGAGTTTTACCAATTGGAAGTCCAAGACATGATATTTTAACCAGAAAAGTCCAATTCAAACAAAAAAATGAAAAAATTTCCATATTGATAGCCCCAACCCCTATTACACAGTTACAAGGATATGATACAACACAAATTCATGAGAGGTTTGAATATGTTATTAAAAATCTTGTAAAACAATTACAAAATGAAAATGTAAATCTTATTTTCAAAATTCATCCTAGTCAGTCAGAGCATAATAATGAAATTGTAGAAATAATTGAAAAATATATTAAAAAACCAACAATATATCTTCTAAATCCAGTTGCTGACTTGATTGAATCATCTGATTTAGTTGTAACTATAACACCAGAAGGTTGGGCTCCATCCACAATTATGCTTGAAAGTATGATTTTAGGAAAACCTGCATTGAATATAATTTTAGATGAAAAAATTTATGATTTTGAATATATTAAAATGAATGCGGCAATTGCATCTTCTTTTGATTCATTTGCAAAAGTACTTTCGAAATTGATTAATGATGTAGAATATAGGAATGAAATTAGTTCCAACGGATTATTATTTACTAAAAAATTTCTTTGTAATTATGGAAATTCCTCTAAAATTTTGGCTGATCTTTTAACATATAAAAAACTGAATAATACATAAAATGGCTTAAATATTGGCTAGAAAATTCTGATTAGATGAGATACTGTAGAAAATGCCTGTATCCTAATACAAAACCACAACTTGAATTCAATGATGATGAAATTTGTAGTGCGTGTACAAATAACGAATTAAAAGAAACAATTGATTGGGGTAATAAAAGAAATGAATTTAAGCAAATTCTTGAAAAAAATAGAAGTAAAGATGGTAGTACATATGATTGTATAATACCTGTTAGTGGCGGTAAAGATTCAACTTATCAAACATATGTAATCAAAGAAGAATTTGGGCTTAATCCTCTTGTTGTAAACTTTCATCCACTTGATCAAACTGATATTGGAAGAAAAAATCTTGAGAACTTGAAGAAACTAGGTGTAGATTGTTTAGAATTTTCGCCAAATCCGAACATATACCTAAAGCTAGCTAAATATGGATTAACTGAGTTAGGTGATTTTCAATGGCCAGAACATATTGGAATATTCACTACTCCTGTACAAGTTGCAGTCAAATATAAAATTCCTCTAATAATTTGGGGAGAAAATCCACAACTTGAATATGGTCAAACAACAGATATCGATAAAGAAACAATTCTTGATCGCGAGTGGACAGAAAAGAATGGGGGATATTTCCTTGAAAAAATAAAACCACATGATATGACAAAATATGGATTTAGTATGAGTGACTTGAAACCATATTTGTATCCCTCAGATGATGAAATAAAAAAAGTTGGAGTAACAGGAATCTTTCTTGGAACATATCTTAAATGGGATATTTTTAAGCAACTTGAACTTGTGAAAACATTAGGATTCTCTGAAAATGATGAAACCAAGGAAGGAACATATGACAAATGGGAAAATCTTGATGTTTATTTTACAGGATTTCATGATTACTTCAAATTTCTAAAATATGGTTTTGGACGAACAACAGATCATACTTCAATCGAAATTAGATATGGAAGAATGAATAGAGAAAAAGGAATTGAACTTGTTAAAATGCATGAAGGTAAAATTCCTAGAAGATACTTGAAAGAGTTTTTGAATGCAGCTGATATTACGATGAATGAATTTGAAGATATTTGTGATAAATTTACTAATAAAGAATTATTTCAAACGGATCAAAATGGAAAACTCATAAAGGATAAAGATGGTAATTTGACATTAAAAGAAGAAATTACCTAAATTGGTGATTAGTAATTCTAAGTAAGGTTTTTTAGAATAACTAGGGCTGATATTTCATGTTTGATGAAAAAACTATTTTGATTACTGGTGGGACAGGTTCCCTTGGACGTGCATTAACCAAAAAATTATTGAATTCCAATGTAGATACTATTCGAATATTTAGTAGAAACGAAAGTAAACAAATTGAAATGGAATCAGATTTTGATGATCCAAGACTACGTTTTTTTATGGGTGATGTAAGAGATTCTGACCGGCTATTTTATGCACTAGAAGATGTTGATGTAGTTTTTCATGCAGCAGCATTAAAACATGTACCAAAAATTGAATACAATCCATTTGAATCTATTAAAACAAATGTAATTGGTTCACAAAATGTCATTGATAATAGTATAAGACAAAATGTAGAAAAAGTAATTTGTGTAGGCACAGATAAAGCTGTTTCGCCATTAAATACATATGGTGCAACAAAATTACTTATGGAAAAACTATTTGTTAGTGCCAACAACTATGTTAATCCAGAAAAACATAGAACAAAATTTGTTGCAGTTAGATATGGAAATGTTTTAGGAAGTAGCGGATCAGTTATACCAAAATTCATTGACATGATTAAAAAAAGAAAACCACTTACTATTACAAATCCTAAGATGACTAGGTTTACAATTACTATGGATGATGCATTAGAATTTATTTTAAATGCAAGTGATACTGGTAAAGGATCAGAGATTTTTATTCCTAAATTGAAGTCATATGAGATGCCAATTTTGATTGAGGCATTAAGTGAATTGTGTGGAAAAACAGAACAAGAAATTAGTGGTATCAGACCGGGAGAAAAATTGCATGAGACATTAATTAATCATGATGAAATTCGTTATGCTTGGGAAATTAATAATATGTACATGCTAGCAAATCCTCATTATAACTTGTTCAAATCTAGAAAGATAGTTGAAAATTATGATGGAATTAAAAAAGTTGAAAATATGAATTCCTATAGTTCTGATATAGGTGAAAAAATCACAAAAGATGAATTAAAAGAAAAAATAAAAAATTCTGGTCTCTTAGACTAAAAATTAATTCTAATGACTCTTTTCAAATGTATATTGAATCAATTTAAAGCCATTTTTTTTGAAAAATTCTATTGATTTTTTGTTTTTTGGGCTCACATTCGCAAGAAAACGTTTACGTGGATTTTTTTTCATCAATTCATTTAATGCAAAATTTCCAACATTTTTTCCTTGAAATTTTTTTAAGAGAAATATTCCTATCTCATCATTTTTGGATAGATAAATTGAACCAATTTTCTGTTTTGATTTAAGAATTATGTACCATTTTGAATATGGTTTTGATTTTATAAATTTAGTATGTTGATTATATGTGGGCATTTTTTTATGTGATATGTTTACACGAGGATTTCTTTCTTCAAGTAAATCAAATAAGAATTTAGTATCAGAATTTGTTACAGATTTTAAACTGATTGATAATTGCATTTTTTCCATCACAGTGATCAATTGTAATAAACGATTAAATCTTACGCTAAATTTGTTAGGACATTGAAATCATTTATTGTTGCTGAGATTGCATCAAATTGGGAAGGAAGTTTTGTTAAAGCAACAAAATTAATCCAAGAAGCAAAAAATGCTGGTGCTAATGCAGTAAAATTTCAAATGTGGCGTGCTCATGATCTTTACAATAATAAACACCCTAACTGGAAATTTATCAAGAAATCTGAAATTACGTTTGAAAAAGCTAAAAAATTAAAAAAAATTGCAGATAAAGTTGGAATTGAGTTTTTTTGTAGCGCATTTTATCCAGAAGCGATAGATATTTTAGAAAAATTAAAAGTTAAACGATATAAAGTTGCATCAAGAACATGTTTACTAACAGATCCATTCTCATTAGAAACTCTAAAAGAAAAATCGTTTACAAAAAAACCAGTAATTATTAGTATGGGAATGGGAGGAAGTAAAAAAAAGATTAAAAGATTATTTTCAAAAAATAGAATATTATTTTGCTACTGTATATCAGAGTATCCTACTGATTTTAAAAAAATTAATTGGAAAGAAATAAAAAATTATGATGGTTTTTCTGATCATACATTAGGCATTACTGCACCAATAATATTTTCATTAATGAAAAAGCAGATGAATACAAAAGAAATTTTCATAGAAAAACATGTTAAATTGAAAAATTCAAGAGGTCCAGATGCAAATTCATCAATTAACACTGAAGAATTAAAATCAATGATTGAGCAAATACGAAAAATAGAGAAGATTATTCTTTAATCTGCAAATTCATTTACAGAATCAATTACTCTCTCAATATCATCTGTAGAAAGATTTGGGTGCATTGGTAAGGAAACTATAGTTTTTCCAAAGTTTTCTGTAATTGGTAATTTTGTTTTATTTTTGTACAATGTCATTTGATGAACCGGTTTGTAATGTATTCCAACCTGAATTTTATTTTTAGACATTTTTTTAATAAATTGATTGCGATTTTTTACTAATATCCAATAAAGATGATAAGAACAACCATCAATAAATGGTATTTTATTTTCAAGATTAATTTTTTGATGGTATTTTTTTGCAATTTTTTTTCTAATAGAATTCATCTTGTCTAGTTTTTTTAATTGGACTAATCCAATACCTGCTGAAAATTCATTCATGTAATAATTATCTGCCAATTCTTTAACATCATAAAACATATCTTTTCTATTGGTAATTCCACACCAACGCCTAGATTCCAAGATTTTTCGAGATTTTTTGTAATTATCATTATTTAGTGCGATTAATCCTCCAGTGGGCATTGCTAGATTCTTCACAGGATGAAAACTAAAACAAACAAAATTTCCATGACTACCAATCTTTTTCTTATTATAAATTGTTCCAGCAGCATGAGCAGCATCCTCAATCATAATTAGATTATGATTTTTACATAATTCACTAATTTTCTTAAGATTACATGGGATTCCACCAAAATGTACAGGTAGTATAGCTTTTGTTTTACTAGTGATTGTTTTTTCTAGTTTTTCAGTTGATAAACAGCCAGTATCAGGATCAACATCAATGAAGATAGGATTTCCATGATTAATCTTTATTGCATTAACAGTAGATACAAAAGTTAGTGAAGGTACAATAACATCTTTATTTTTGATATTTGCAAGGGATAATGCAAGATTTAATGCAGCAGTGCCACTATTAACAGCTATACAATCTTTTGATTTTACATAATGTTTGAATTTTTTTTCAAAATCATATACAGAATTAGTTCCTGCACCTGAAGCCCAAAAATGACTGTAAAGTGTTTTTTTAAGAGAGTTTTCTTCTTCTACTCCTACAAATGGATCAAATAATTTTATTTGTTTTATCATTTTTATCTTATTGGTTTTTATAATTTTTATCTTTGTTTATGGATTTTAACATTCCTTCATTTTGAGTAATATGCTGATTAATTTTTAGTAAATCTGGTTGGCCAGATATTATATCCAATATATCTTGAATAAGAATTGGTCTTTTATTAATTCTGGAAATAATTTTTGTAATTATCTCTAAATCTTCTTTATAATCCAGTGTTATTCGAATATGACTAAGGTTTTTAGGGTTTTTTATATTGTGTAATTTCATATCTTTTTTGTTTTTTTGAATAAAAGGAGTAACATGTTCTCTCTCAGATGGTAACTTTGCATCCTTCCAAGTTTTTTCTAATACTTCATAGGAGAAAATTTCCACATCCATACCATGAGGAAAAGTACGATCTAAAGTATTCGTAATATAATCAAAGTTTTTTGTATTGAATTCCATAATGAGATTATCTGTAATTTGGGGATCAATCAAGGGGCAATCTGCAGTAATTCGAACAATTGTATCAATATGGAATTTTTTGGCACAATTATAATATCTATCAAGAACATCAGCAGGATGACCACGATAACATTCAATTTGTAATTCCTTACATTCAGTTTCTATAACATCATCCTCTTTGAGATTTGTTGTAGCAATTATTATTTTATCAATTAATGTTGAAAATGAAATTTGGTTAATTACAAAATTTAATGTAGACATTTTTTCATCTAATTTCATTAGTGTTTTTCCTGGTAATCGTGATGAACCCATTCTCGCCTGAATTATACAGCCAATCATATAATGATTTTTTCATTTAGTGATTTAGGCATTACTGCAAAATCTTTAGACTTAAGATTTGTTAATAGATGGAATTAATTATTATAATTTTTAGATCATATTATGAAAAGAGATAGTTTTAGAGATTCACTAAGCTCTTCTTATCATAGATTTGTGAAACGTGGTTTTTCAGGAATAACTGCATCAACTAGAGTTCTTCCTGACTTTATAATTATCGGGACGGTAAGAAGTGGCACAACATCACTTTATTATAATATTTGTGAACATCCATCAGTTTTACCAGCAGCCTATGATGAAATTGGGTTTTTTGATAGTAATTATCATTTAGGAATAAAATGGTATCAATCAATGTTTCCTAAACAAAAACAGATGGAGGAAATTAAAAAAAATACAGGATTTGCTGTTACCGGAGAAGATACACCATTTTATTTTTGGAAGAAAGAGGCTATTGATAGAATTTTTCAATACTTGCCAAATGTGAAAATAATTGCAATATTTCGTAATCCAATAGATAGAGCATTTTCAAATTATAATTTAGGTGTAAGAATGAAAACAGAAAAATCCACTTTTGAAGAAACTATAGATGAAGAAATAAAATTTTTAGAAAAAAATTCATTTCGAGAAGCTATAGATCGTAAAAGATCATATGTTACAAAAGGAATTTATGAGAATCAGATTCAGAATTGGTTAAAAATTTTTCCAAACAAACAGATACACATGATATCAACTGAAGAAATGGAAAAAAAACCTATAGAGACCTTACAGAAAGTCTTTAAATTTTTAGATATTCCAGATTATAGAATTACAAATCCACAAAAACAAAAATCAGCTGACTACAAAAAGATGGACTTTAAAACACGACAAAAATTACTTGAATTTTATCGACCGCATAATGAAAGATTTTTTGATATTATAAAACAAAGATTTGATTGGGATTTATAGATTAGACTTTCGATATTAGGAAATTTCCCATTACGATAAAATCCATATCAGTTTTTAGTATCATATTGTAGGCTTGGTCAGGAGTGTTTACAATTGGTTCACCCATGACATTCATGGATGTATTAATTATTACAGGTACTCCTGTAATCTTATGAAATTCTGTAATTAGATCATAGTATAGGGGATTTGCACCTTTAGATACAGATTGTAGTCTGCCAGTACCATCAACATGAGTAACAGCTGGAATTTTCTCAGGTTTTTTCACAGGACAAACCATCAACATGTATGGACTTGGCCTATCAATTTCAAAATATTCAGAAACATATTCTTCAAGTATAGATGGAGCAAATGGTCTAAATGATTCTCGATGTTTTATTTTTTCATTAAGAATATCTTTCATCTTTGCATTTCTTGGATCTGCAAGTATACTTCTAGAGCCTAATGCACGAGGACCCCATTCCATTTTTCCATTATACCAACCAACTATATTTCCATCAGCAATTAAACTAGCAGTTTTTTCAAGTAGGTTTTGTCGTTCAAATTTTTCATATGAAATATTATTATTATCAAGAAACTCTTTAATTTGTTCATTATTATATGATGGACCAACATACACATTTTCAAGAAT
>CABXKZ010000010.1 GCA_902512865.1 uncultured marine group I thaumarchaeote
TTTTGGCTTTATAAAAGAATGCCCTGAAATTATCTAAAATGTTGCCAACCATTATCTTTGATGTTAAATGACTCGTTACCATCATCAAAAAACACACCATTCCCTTTTGATACATGACCAATCTCAAAAATACTAATCTTGAATTTTTTTGCAAGTGTATGAATACTCCTTAAATTTTTAGGTCTCACGGTAAAAACTAATTCAAATTCTTCACCTCCATCGAAGACCAATTTTTTTAAATCATTCTTGTTTTTCCTTGAAAATTCTACTACATCTTTATTTGTTGGGATTTTTGTAATCAGAAATTTTTTCTTACTTTGTTGAGACATTTCATTCAAACATGATGATAACCCATCACTTGAGTCCATAGAAGATGTAATATGCCTGATTGATTTGTGACCAAATTCTAGTCGTGGTTTAGGTTTAAAAAAAAGATTTTTTGATTTTATTGAAAAAGATTTAGTTGTTTTTTTCTTTTTTAATATTATGTCTAATGCGGCTGCCGTGTATCCAAATGGTCCTGTAGTACATATGATATCTCCTATTCTTGCACCTTTCCTTTTCATGTAATTTTTTGCACTTCCAAATAATACTACATGTATTGAAATTTCTGTACCTTGATTCGTATCTCCTCCTAGTAATTCAATTTTAAATTCTCTACAAGTGTTTGTAAATCCTTTGGATAATTCTTGTAGTTGTTTTTTTGAGGTTGATGATGGAAATGTTAATGAAACGATACAAAATTTTGGCATAATTCCTTTTGCAGCAAAATCACTCAAACTGGAAATAATACTTTTTCTTGAAACATCTTCTAATTTTGAACCTTTTGGAATATCTGTACTTTCCACTAATGTATCAACACATACTGCACATTGTTTATTTCCTAATCTGAAAATCTCAACATCTTCGGATAGAAAATGTTTCTTTTTCTTGTTCATTATTTTAATAATTTCTCTTTCACTTAATCTCTTCATAACAACTCTTTACATTAGCTATCATCTCTTTTTGTATCTTTTCTAACAATTTTTTTTCATTTGATTCAGTTGAAATTCTGATGACGTCCTCCGTATTTGATTTCCTAATTAATGACCATGTATTTTCATTTATACTTATTTTGATACCATCTAATTGATTAATTTCATATTTTTCTTTTAATTTTTTTGCTAATTCTGCAATTACTTTTTCATGTAATGTAGATTCTACAGATACCTTGTCTCTAATTTGTGAAAAACCTTCGAAAAATTCTATATCTTTTTTAATGGATTCATCATCAATCATAGATGCTATTAATCCACTAGTCAATAATCCATCTCTACACATATTGAATTTTTTGAGAATAAATCCTCCGCTGCTACCTTCTCCACCAGCTTCGGCGTCATTTTCAATCATCATTTGAATTACATTTGCTTCTCCAATTTTAGATCTCCAAACTTTTCCACCGTGTTCAATGATGAATTTTTCAATTGCTAAACTACTATCCAAACTTAAAACAAATTTTTTAATTCCTAATCTGATTGCTTTTACAACTCCTAAGCCCAATGTAATATCTGAAGATTTTTTCTCGCCATTAATTACTAAAATAACTCTATCTGAATCTAAATCAAATGCAAAACCTACATCTTTTGTATTGCTAACTAGTTCTGTTAATTCATCTGAAGTTGGGTCTGGACCTCTTGAGCATTTATCTAATTCATCATTTATTGTTGTAACTTTGCATCCAATCTCTTTCAATAATTGTGGTGCAACATCTTTAGCAGCTCCTCCACCTACATCAATAGTGACATGTTTTTCTTGTTCAAGTTTTCCAATAACTTCTACAGCATCAGAAATATAATCTGATTCTACTACACTTTCCTTTCCTATTTTTGGTCTATTTGAATTACTTTCATTCCGAACAATATTCAATTCTTTTTCAGTGATACCTCTTCCTTCAAGAATGAATTTTAATCCATTCCATTCTAGTGGGTTGTGTGATGATGTTATGATTATTCCAGCACCAACCTCTTTTGCTTTTCTAAATACCACTGGCGTTGGCGCAATCCCTAAAATTTGAACATCAATTCCTCTCTCTAACATTGTGGCCGAAACCAATTTCTCAATCATCTCGCCTGTTTTTCTAGTATCTCTTCCTATCACACATTTTCCATTTTTAATTAATTTAGAAAACCCATCACAAAATCTTAAAACATCACTTGGAGAAAAATCAATTCCGTATATCCCTCTGATTCCTGATATTGAAATTTTCACTTCTTTAAACCAGAAACGCTTTTTATAAACTCTAAGTAGGTATCGTTCATGCCTCGATAGCTCAGCCTGGTAGAGCATTCCACTCGTAATGGAAAGGTCATGGGTTCAGATCCCATTCGAGGCTTGTAAATTTTTTAATGAAAATAATTATTCTAAAGTAATCTCTATATCTTTTTGGAGTTCTTCTCCAAGTCCCTTCCACCATTCGATCTTTTCTTCCATGTTCCCCAGAATTTTTTCTTCCTAGTCCTTTATAGATCTGCCGGTATAGTTTTGGTTGAGTTGTTGATCTATTTTGATAAATTTTGATCTTGTTTTTTTCTTTGTCGTTTTCGATAAATTATGATTGCAAGTGTTCCTATTGCACATCCCCAAAAAACTGGCCAACGTAATTCAGAATCTCCCATACCAACAAATGAAACAATTGTTCCACCAATTAATCCCAAACCAAGCAACTCTAATCCTTTAGACATCATTAATGATAAAACAGATAAATGATTTAATGATTTGGTATTATCATGAACAAATACCTAATGGTGATTATGTGTTGTATGCTAATAGGAATTCCAATTGCATATATTGATCCAACTGAAGGTGGTTTACGAGAGGAACCTTACACTGGTTTATTCTTTGTATCAATAGGCGGTGCTATTGTTATAATACTTTACAGTTCGATGCAAACTCGTAAAGAACAGCAAAGACTTAGACGTGAAAGAAGAAAGAAATTTAGAAAATAAATTTATAAATCTAATCCAAATGATCCTGCTAGATCTGAAAACTTTTGATATGACTCTAGGTATTGTTTACCTTTTTCAGTAATAACAAATGTATGTCTTCCATCAAACACGATCTTGTTTATCAATCCTGCACCAGTTAAATTCTTTACAAATTTTTCTAATCTAGAATGTGAAAGATTAGCCTTTGTGAGGAGTGATGTAGTTTTGATACCTTCCTGACCAGTTTGTTCTGTAACTGTTAGTACATCTGCTACAATTTGCATACTGGTTCTATAGGTCATATATCAATAAATTCTCTAATGAGATATAAGAGTATTACTCAATCTATTATGAGATAAATAGGGAAAATTTGTTTGTTAAACGTGTCTGATAATCCATCGATCTCTTGGCATGAAGATTTTCTTGGAGTTGCATATCGGTATTTTGACATTAGGATGAATATAGTTTTAATGTTTAATGAGAATAAACCAGCTCGAGATCTATGGTATGAAACCGTGCATTGGTGGAATGATCATACAATTAAAATTCGATTTGTAGAAACTGGCGATGATTATTGGTTTGTAATGGGTGCTGACTCTCGACGTCCAGACACTAACAAGTATTTCTACAAAATACTAGAAAAATCTGGAAATTATGAGCGTTTCAAAAAAGGTCATCAAGGAAGTGCATTTATGAGATTTGGAATTTATTCAAAAAAAACAGTAGATCAGGTTAAAAATGATGCAAAATGTGATTGTGGACATCGAAAAGACGATCATGATCAAGATTCCCATGCATGTCTTTACGAAGTTTGTGAGTGTAAAAATTTTGATACCTTCCAATTAAACATACTAAAAAAGAAAAAAGTTGTTACAAACATCAAATTCTTATCTGAAGATGATATCAAAGATGATGCATTAGCGTGGAATTGTTTTAACAGACACAAATACTCTAAAATTAATTAATCACTCTCGTTGAGACGATTAACTCTGACATGCTTTCCTGGATAAAATTCTTCAAGTTCACTTGAATAACATTTGCCACATAGCGGTCCTTCTATCTTCCACTCTGGCATTGGATTGTAAGGTAATTCTCCAATTTCATTTGAACACTGTGTACATTTACCCATACAATCTCACCGACCAAATTTGGTTATAAAATCATTTGCCGAAAAAAATGACATTAAATACTACTATTTTATACGATCATCGGTAATAGTCTGGTCAATGTAACCTCCTGCAAGATTTTACACTGGCTGGATTGTTACCTCTAAACTAATTCTAAATCCCAAAAACTGTTTTCTTGATAAATCCTATATCTTCTGCTTCTTGACCAATTTTTCTATCAATAATTTTGAGCATATCATTTCCATACACTTGATTTGAAAAGAAGTTATGGGCAGTGTTTGATTCTTCAATCTTTGTTTCTACAGCTGAATCTTCAAGGAACTTTGTGACTACTTTGTCAGCTAGATGTAAAATCTTTTCACATAATCTGAAATTCTTCATTATTTTCTCCAATTCTGTAATATCACTTTTGAAATCATCATGTTTTGCTAGAATATTTTTATGAATGATTCTTGCTGTAACTGCAACAAATAGACTTTGAGCATATCTCTTGTTTTTATTTTGAGTACTTTTTCTGTCATATCCTAATTGATTCTTAGCAAATTCTCGAATTAAATGTGGGAATAGAAAATATCTATAATCGCATTCTAATTCATCATCAAAGACATTCTCATATTTTGTTCCGTTTGGAAGATATTTTGCAATTCCTCCGTACACTTCATTTGGTTTTTGAACAAAATATGATACAAATGATGCAATAGCTGAATCATCCTTTATTCTACATCTGTCCTTTATATCTGGCAAATACTTGTTATACATCTCATTTCCTTGAAACTTTGCCTTTTCAGCTACAGAAAGATTAAGCCACAAACCTTGCTGATGTTCAAAACAATAATCAAGTCTTGTTGCTAACATATGATGAATTGATACAAAGTAATCTTGTAAAGACACATAATCTTTACCCTTAACAGCATTCTGTGAATTTCTATATTTTGTAATTTTTCTTTGATGTTCCTCATCTTTTGTTTTAATTACAGTGACCAATACCTCAGCATCAACATTATTTGCCTTTTTTTTCTTATCTAGAATACTCTTTGATGTTTGTGCTCCGTTAACAATCTGGGCACCTTTTAGGTATAGTTCGTTATTTTTAATTGAAACATCGTCTACTGTTATAGTAATTCCGTTATTCCATTCAAAGAAATTATGTGGATCATCTTCTAGTGTTATTGATATTTTTTTATTTATAGAGCCTTTTCCACCCAAATGTTTTCTGATATTTGATTCAAAAATATAGTGCTCATTCTTTTCCACTAATTCTGCTAAATCAAAAGCAGAAACTACACAAACTTTACAATTTTTATGTTCAAGTGGCTGTTTGAGAATTCTTAAACTTGAATTTTGACCCCTAGCAGGTTTCTTGATTCGTTCCCATAATGTCTGGTATACTTGCTGTTTTCCCATAACTCTGACTTTATCATTTTGATAATCATCTACACACTGGTCAGTTATGTAGACCAAATCTATCTTCATTTTCTTATCATTAAGAATTTTCCAGAGATATTGTAATTCATCTCTCTTTAGTTTGGATTGTTCTTTTTCTTTTAATCGTGATACATCTTGAACAAACTGGTCGATTGCACCTATAGAATGAGCAGAGCCATACTTTGATTGGAATAATCTAATTCTCTTTTCATCAGAATCTATTAGATACGCATCTATCCCTTCATCATACCCTCCATCAATTATTGCATTTTCTGCAATGTCTTGTAAAACCTCTTCAACGTTAATCAAATGCCATAATAGATAATCGTGACCTTTCTCAACTGTGCTGTTGGAGTCTTTCATGAACTCTCTAATGCTTACATCAACTGAATGTGTGGCAAACCCTTCTAATGGTGCACTAGAAAATTTTGAAAGAATATCGCGTCCTTGTTCACTATATTCTAAGAGATTTGTTCCTTTAGGTGGCATTTTTGTTATTTTGTTTTGCTTATCCTTAAGAAGAATAGGGTGATTACGAGATAACCTTACTAAGAAACATAAAGAAATACGAACAATTCAAAATGTGAATAAGAAAATCGCTATTATTCCTATTGTAGTAATTATTGTCATAATTGGTGTAGTTTCACAAATGAATATTGAAGAAACTGAAACAGAAATTGTTGAAATTCAAACCGTTGAGGAAGAAGCTTTAATCACAATCCCTGTAAAAGCTGCAAGACCTGCATGTGGACCACATCCTGAATGTTATATCCCATCATATTATGTCACAAAACTTAGCGAACCTGTTACATGGAAAAATGAAGACTCTGCATTTCACAGTGTAACTAGCGGTAGTTATGGAGATCCTGATGGAATGTTTGACAGTGGACACCTAGACCCATATGAAATATTTTCATATAAATTTGAAGAGCTTGGAATGTATCCTTACTACTGTACTTTGCATCCTTGGATGGCAGGACAGATAAAAGTAGAAAGGTGACGAAGGGAGTCGAACCCCTTTAGATAAGCTTTGCAGGCTCACGCATAACCGCTCTGCCACGTCACCGCAATTTAAAAAATGAATATTTGCAATTAAACTCTTTACCTAATTTTTCCCAGATGTTTTAGATGCTAATTTGACATCTTCTGCTTTGACTGTTTTCCTACCTGCATGTTTACTCATGTCTACGGCATTTTTGGCAATCTCTGTTGCAATGTCTTCTATCACTCTTCTTAGTTCATCAGCTGATTCATCGCTAACTCTTTCTGCACCAGCTTTTTTCAAAATTCTATACATTGCTGAAACTCCCAAATCAGATGTTTTCATACTATTATGAGTAAAATTGGCGATAAAATACTTTTAGTGAAAAAATCTAACACATGACATGAGCTGGATTTATGATGCACACATTCATCTTTCAGATCCTGAATACAAATCAGATATTGATATGATTCTAAATTACATGGATTTGCTAAAAATCAAAGCATGTTGCGTTTCAATGGATATTGAAACTTCTAACGAAACTATGAATTTACATCAAAAATCAAAAAATGTTTTACCTTTTATCGGAATTCATCCTGAGAAGGCTCAAAAAGAATCTAAACCGGTTTATGATTTAATTGAAAAAAATAATAAAATTATTACTGGAATTGGTGAAATTGGATTAGATAGAACTTATATCAATTCTGAGGAAGAATGGAATATACAAAAAGAAGTCTTCTCAAAACAACTATCTTTTGCAGAGAAATTTAACAAACCTATCTCAATTCACTCAAGAAAGACACTATCTGATATTTTTGAAATTTTACCCTCTTACAAAATTCCTGGAATCTTACTACACTGGTTCGATGGTAACAAAGCTCAATTGAGAACTGCTATGGATAATCAATATTTTGTATCTTATGGTCCTCTATTGTTATATGCAAATGATAAACAAGTCTTACTCACAAAAACAGATCCTTCTCAACTCTTAGTTGAGACTGACGGTCCTGTGAGATTTTCACGTTGTTTTGAATACAAAACTACTGAAATTATGTTTGTATCAAGTGTGATTTTCTGTGCCTCAAAAATTCTTCATACATCATATGAAAAATTACTTACACAAATTGAAGATAATTCGAAGAGATTTTTAGGAATATGATGGTACATATATAAAAAACCAAAAAACCAAACTGCTAGTGGATAGAATAAAACGACTTTCAAATGAAGTTCTGAATGAATATTCTGAACGTTTCGGAACTGATTTTTCAACTAACAAGCAAACACTCAATGAAATTTCAATTATTCGTTCTAAAGGTCTAAAAAATGAGATTGCTGGATATATCACAAAAATGCTTCAAAGACAAGCTAAATTTGAAGAAAGAAAACAAATGTTAATTGATAATGAAAAGAAGTCACAAGAACGTACTCAATCAAGATCTAAACCAGTAGCAGAACCAGTAGCAGAACCAGTAGCAGAACCAGTAGCAGAACCAGTAGCAGAACTCACAGCAGAACCAGAACCTATTGTATCAGACGAAAAAGCCATTGCTGAAGAAATTATTGATGAATCAAAATCTGAATAACAAAATCAATTAATTTACCAAAAATAACCCTTCATTATGATTACTGTTAATTTTACAGGTGCTGCACGAAAATCTTTCCAAACTGATTCATTAACAATCACACAAAATGTTAGTACCATTTCTGAACTCATAACATATCTAATTTCACAAAAACCAGAAAACACTCCTGGATTTGATGGAAAAAATCTACTGATTGCAGTAAATGGGGTTGATTCTTCAGCTCTTGATGGAAATAATACTCATTTAAAATCGGACGATATTGTACATATAATCCCCATAATTCATGGAGGTGCAAACACACATACAATTTTCACGATAAATAACCATCAAGTTGGATTATTTGAAATAAATAAATCAAATGCAAATAAAGAATATCTCTTATCATTAAGAAAAAAATTTCCTAAATTGAATCTACAAGCAATTTCATCAAAATTCATCCTTGATAATGATCACGCAAAAAAAATCATCATTATTTCTATAAATCATAAACTAAACGATCAACTACTATCAGACAAAATTGAAACTGATTTGCTTCTAAGATTCTCAAATACTACTCAAATTAACGATGCAATACAAAATGTGGGATTATCAAAATCCAAAAATTTTATTTTGATAGCTATAGGAAGTAAATCTAATATAACAAAATTACATGGAACAATATATGATGATTTAGACATACTCTTCAAAAATAACAATTCTAATTTCCTCAAAAAACACTTTGAAATATCTACTCAAACTCTGAATTCAATTGAATCAAAAACTCCACTTGTAGATCTACTTGTTGAAAAAGCTTCTATACTAATCTAGTTTAAACCGCTTCTGTTTATTCACACTCAGAATAGAATTTGGTGGAATTATACTAACTCCTGTTCTATTTCTTAACACCTGAATAACTATCTCCCAATCTGAATTCTCTAATGATACTTTATTTGATAATGAATTTGCAATCTCAGAAATAATATCTTTTGTATGTAATGATGATTGTCGTTTTTCTACTGTAATTCTATATGTTTCATTTTTTTTAATCACATGAGATAAACTGTTCACTTTATCTCTTATCTCATCCAATCCTGATTCACATTCTTCTTGGATTGGAATTACTCTTGAGCAATATTTGATTAACCACGGTTCATCTTCGATAATATCTTTAAAACCATCAAGAATTTTCATGATGTCAAGGTTAGTTTGTATCTGAATTATTCCTGAAAAAATAGTTTTTTCAATAATTGCATCTATATCTCCAAACCTTTCTAAAATATTTTGTATCTCTAAAATTGTTGGTTCTTCAAGATTTCTTTGACATGTTATAATTAAGTTCACAATGCCTCCTCTATCTCATCTTTTGAAACAGAACCTTTTCTGATAATTTTTATCTCATTATCCACAAAATCGATTATAGTTGATTCGCCATAACTTTTGATTTCCCCCCCATCTACCAAAATATCAATTTCTGGTAATCTCATTTTACATTCATTAGGATCTAAAATTGATTTTTCACCAGAAATATTTGCACTTGTTCCTATAATCAATTTACATTGTTTTAGGATGGATAAAATACATTCATTATTTGGAACTCTTACAGCTAATTTTCCATCATTCTCAATTTGTTTAGTCATTTCTTTTCTAATTGGTAACAATAATGTCACTTGTCCTGGCCAAAATTTTTCTGAAATTTTTTCTGCTTTTGAATTAAATTCTACAATTTTCTCCAAATCTTTTTTTGAAAAACCTAAAATTGGAAATCTCTTCTTACCACTTCTTTTTTTTATGTCATAAATCCTCGAAATACTGTCTTTGTTCAAGGGATTACAACCTAAACCATACACTGTATCTGTAGGAAATGCGATAATCCGTCCACCTTCATATGCTTCTATAATTTGACTAATTCCTTGTTTATCACATCTAATTATATCCATATTAGAAATTTTACTTTCATAACTAATTATGTTATCTGATTTCTCTAAATTGTTAAACCAAAGTTATCTGTAAATTCAGAAAATGTTCTGTATTCTTTTAAGAAATCTTTTCCGGTCATACTAATTCTATATTTACAAGCTCTTCTAGAATCAACTTGTTCTAATAATCCCTGTGAAACCAAATTTGTTAAAATTTTTGAAATTCTACTATGCGAAATATTTGCTTTCTGAATTAGTCTTGTAATTGATGCTCCATTCTGATCAATTGTGAGTTCTTCAGCAGCATATAGAATATCTCCAACAATCTCTATCTGCTTTCTGTATATACCCATTTATGTAATATTCATGTTATTGTACTATGATCATATTCAATCTCTTGAATCAACAAACAGGGTAAACTTTTTTGACTTTAAAAAAAACATGCCTATCTTCCAAACTTTTCATCTTCATTATCTTCAAAATCATCAAATTTTATTTTTCTTAATGGTAATCTTGAAATTGGTATGAACAACGAAATCAATCCGGATATCTTCAACAAAATTGAGACTGAATAAAGAATTGATTCTGGAAAAACCAATGAATACCATGCAATGAATTCCCCAAATGCTAGCAATGAAAGTCCAATTCCTACTGCTAGTGTTCCTTTTTGTTTTCCTTCCAAAAATGAAACAAATGTTTCAATTGCACCATACACAAGTAAAATAAATGAAAAGGATCTGATAATATGTTCTATGTTCATCGCTGACAATGCAAATAACGGTAAAATCCCAACTGATCTAAAGTATCGTGATTTTGGAAAAAATGATTTTATTGTATGTGAAAATGCAATGAAAAAATAACCAATTGTTTGTGTTCCTAAGCCTAAAGCCTGTAATCCTCTGTTGATTTTTCCTTCTTGTAGGTATATGTCATCTATTACATATCCTGCCCAAATTATTCCAAAACCAATCCCAATTGCTATAAACGCAATTGTTAATCTGAATAAAACTGGACTCCCCGTATTCTTGTAACCAACATATGCAAAACCCC
Organism: uncultured marine group I thaumarchaeote; assembly: GCA_902512865.1. Next base: position 11,026 of record CABXKZ010000010.1, read on the forward strand.
CTATAATTATTCCAACAATAAATCCTATAAGATTTAAAATATTCTCAAGTAAGAATTCCATTTAATTAACTGCCAATTCCTAAATTAATTAAGTCTTGTAGAAAATTGATTCATAAAATGATTAATTTCATTCAGTCTTTCCATTCATCCAACGTTCCTGCAGTTTCTCCTTCAGTGCTTCCAGTATAATCTCCTAAGATATCTGAATATTTTGCTTCGTTATGTGCTACAAATCTTACATATTCTCCATAACTCATATCCAAATCACATTTCTCACATTTTACGTATGAAAAATCTGGAGCTAATTCTGCATTCTCTTGACATTTTGGACATTTGATTTTCATATTCTAATTTCATTCATTGAGTATTATTGTTTTTATCAATAAGAGATAAATTGAAATAAAATTTCCGTATTTTATTGAGTAAAATCTGTACAAAATGCAAACAAGAAATTCCTGAAAATCAAGAACTGGAATCTCAGGCAGAAAAATACCCTGTTTGTACAAAATGTTGGGATGAATGGAAAGAGATGAAAGTCATGGTGATTAATGAAATGCATCTTGATCTATCTCTATCAGATCATCGTAAGGTCCTTCGAAAACATGAAAAAATATTTGCAGGCATCATGACTCCTGAGGGAGATTATGTTGATTTTACAAATGAGGATAATAGAAATCCGGAAGAAAAATCAGCCTAGAAATTAAAAAGTATTCTAGCAGAATCAGGCATTAACAAAATCATCTTTCTTTTTGATTCTTCATCCAATTTATCAAAAACTATCTTTATGGATGATATCAAAATTTTCTGTTTTTCTTTATCGATCTGTAAAAATATCTCAAAAATAGCATCTAAATTAAAAAGAATAATCTTCTCTGGTGATATCAAAATATGTCTAAAATAATTTGAAAACATATCTTCTCTATTTTCATTATTAATGGTTGCAAGTACTTCCAGCCATGTTTTGAATAATTTTGAAAAATTAGGAAATGGAATGGTTGGACCTGCATTAAGTGCGTTAACTATAATCTCAGATTTATCATCTTGATTTTTTGAAAAAAATTCTGTCATTCTTTTTTTAAGAATGGGTGTTCTAAGGAAATCTGGTAAACTAGCAAGATTTACAATAATATTTCCTGCAAAATTAGGTTCTGGCATATTGAGATCTTTAAAGACTTGATATTAACCGTAATGTACTTTAGCTTAAATACGTGATTTGAAAAAATGTGTTATGGGTGCTACAATAGTCATTGGTGGTTTTTTTGGTGATGAAGGTAAAGGAAAAATCATATCTTATTTGGCACAAAAAGACAATCCTGCAATAGTTGTTAGAGGTGGTGCTGGCCCAAATGCAGGTCATACTATCAAAGATGGTGATAAAACTTTCAAAGTTAGAATGCTTCCAAGTGGATTTTTAAACAAAAACTCTCGAGTAATGATTGGTCCTGGAGTAGTTGTGAATCCTAATGTTTTTCTTAAAGAGATTAACGATTTTGGAACTGATGGAAGGTCTTTTCTTGATAATAACTGTGGAATAATTGAACAACATCATCTTGATGCAGATTCTAAAGGACATCTAAAAGAAAAAATTGGCAGTACTGGTTCAGGTACTGGACCTGCAAATGCTGAACGTGCAATGAGAACTCTTAAGATGGCTAAAGAAATTGAATCATTACAAAAATATCTTGTTGATGTTCCTCTAGAAATTAACACTGCTTTAAATAAAAATGAAAATGTACTGATAGAAGGAACTCAAGGCACACACCTATCACTTTGGCATGGAACATATCCATTTGTTACAACCAAGGATGTTACTGCATCGGGAATTTGTGCTGATGTAGGTGTCGGTCCAAAAAGAATTGATGATGTTATTGTTGTTTTTAAATCATATTTGACTAGAGTTGGTACTGGACCTATGGATGGTGAACTTAGTCATGAAGAAACATCTGAAAAAGGTTGGGAAGAATTTGGAACGGTAACTGGAAGACTTAGGCGTGCAGCTGAATTTGATTTTGATTTAGCTAGTCGTGCAATTATGCTTAGTAGCGCAAATCAAATTTCAATTACAAAATTAGATGTAAGATTTCCTGAATGTGCAGGCGCACAATCTATTGATCAATTAGATTCAAACTCAACATCATTCATAAAAAACATTGAAGATAAGTTAGGCGTACCAGTAACACTCATTGGAACTGGTCCAGGCGTGAATGATGTAATTGATTTACGCACATAATTTTTTTGAGTAAGCTTTAATTTAGAAATCATAAAAAAATAATCAATGGCAACACTTCCAAATTATGTACAATTAGATTCTCCTTTAGAATTTACCCGTTTGGTTTGTGCATTAGAGCGTTCTCCACGTGTATCCTTTCTTCATGAACATAATGGAAAAAAAGTACTATCTGTTCAAATGGATCTATTAAAAGAAAAACCTGTAATCTATTTTACTCCAATTGAAAATATTGGTCATTATTTGTGTTATGGATTTAATTCTGGTCAGGAAAAACTTGAATTAGTAGATACCACTCTAGATAATTCCAAACTCTATTCTCCAATTATCAAAATCAAATCTCTACCTGCATCTCTAAAACCTGATATTGAAGCTTCAAAAGAAAAATACAATCCAATCGAGCTTGAAGATCTTTCTAGCTTGGCTAAACTAAGTTTTGGTTATGAAGAAGCACAATTTCCATTATTTGCATTTAAACAGAAGGACAAATGGCTTATGGGTGTTTTTCTTAATTTTAACGAAGATGGACCATCGTATTTCTGTCATGTTAGTTTGAATGAAGAACCAACAAAACCATTTCTGAAATATACTACCTCTAAAAACTCAGAACCTGAATTTGTTAACCATACTGGTGATCATGGGTATTCTTATATCAAAATAATAAAGTTAAAAGACTCACATCCTTTGGTCGATTATGACCAAATTCAGTGATAGAATAAAAAAATCAGCAAAAACATCTCCGATCATTTTAGCAAATGATTATGATCCAAAAATACCAAATATCGAATCAAAGACACTACGCAACATTAAACTTCTAAACAATTACCTTTGTGGAATAAAAATTAACTTCCACCTTCTCTTGCGATTAGATAAAAAACAAATCTCAAAAATTAATAAAACTGCACATGATTATGGTCTACAATGCATTGCAGACATCAAACTAAATGATATAGGAAATACAAATCTCATCACTGCAGAAAATTTGTGGAATATGGGCTTTGATGCAGTGATTGTAAATCCAATAATGGGAAAAAAAAGTCTAAAAAATCTGGTAGAAATATCTCACAAAAAAAACAAAGGAGTAATCTCGTTATGTCATATGAGTGCACCAGAAGCAAAAGTATCATACGAACTGGAGATTGAAAATCGTCTAAAAAAACAAAAACTCTATCAATTATTCTTAGATTGGGCAATATCTGGTAATGTGGATGGAATAATTGTTGGTGCTACTTACCCAAAAATTATCTCCTATTGTAAAAAATCAATACATGGAAAATTATCAATTTTCTCTCCAGGTGTAGGCACACAAGGTGGAAGTGCGTCTAAAGCAAAAAATCTTGGTTCTGATTATTTAATTGTAGGGCGAACAATTCTTAATTCTAAGCATCCAGTTCAAACTGCAAAAGATTTAGTTGTTGATACCCTTATCTAGAAACTCTTTAGATTTTTTTAAAATGTTTTTCGCATTCTCGTATGTTATTCTCTCTAATGCATTATCAAAATTTAACCATATAAAATCCAGATGTTCATGTGATAAAATAATCTCTATAGTTTTTGTCTTTCCTAGAAAAAATATAACTTTTTTATGAATATCCTGATTATCTGCACGGAAATAATATTCAATCTCTTCTTTAAACCCTTTAAGAAATTCCACATCTAAAATTCCAGTTTCCTCCTGTGTCTCTCTAAGTGCAGTTTCATGATATGTTTCTCCTTCTTCCATCTTGCCTTTTACAAAATCCCAATGCTTAGATGGATAATTTAATAGTAAAAATTTTCTTTCATCAAACTCATTAAATAAAATAATCCCTGCAGATACTTCTTCTTTCATTTCTATTTACCTATTCTTCGTTTTCGTTTTTGAAACGTCCTAATTGCTCTCATCAGATCAATTTTCCTAAATTCAGGCCAGAAAATATCTAAAAACACTAACTCACTATATGCACTTTGCCAAAGCAAAAACCCACTCATTCTTTTTTCTCCTGATGTCCTTAAAATCATGTCTGGAGATGATTGTGGTAAATGCGATGTATACAAATTAGATTCTATAACTTCCTTATCGATTTTATCTGCATCTAGTTCACCACTTTTAATTTTTATTCCAATCTTTTTTACAGCATCTACTAATTCATTTTGTCCTCCATAAGCTATGGCAATATTTAGAAAATGATTGGTATAATTTTTGGTAGACTCATCTAATCTTCTAAGAACATCTTTAATTGATTCTGGTAGTAGTTCTATTGTTCCTATCGCTTTGACTCTCATTTTGTTTTTATGTATTCTAGGATCACTATACAATTTTTCTAATCTTTTATGGATTAATTCATAAAGATAATCTAGTTCATCATTTTTTCTATCCAAATTCTCTGCTGATAAAACGTATAATGTTATAATTTTGATATCAAATTCCTCGCACCAATCTAGTAGATTCTCTACTGCATCTGCACCTTTGAAATGACCTTTTTCTTGAATTGTTAGGTTTCTTTTTGCCCATCGTCTATTCCCATCTAAAATAATTGCTATGTGATTGGGTATGTCACCTTGAAGAATCTCATTCTCTAGTCTTTTAGAATAGATCGAATAAAATCCTGAAAGATATAATGCTGCATCTTTTATTCCGTTAATATCTTGCCACCTTTTTTCCTGTATCTACGGAAAAGTAGTGTGGCTGATATCAGTGTTATTGCTGCACCTGCTAGCAATGGTGGAATCAATGTAAATGAACTCTCATTTGTTGTCAATATAGTTGCAAATTGTGCAACTGTTGGATAAATTGCAGCTAACACAATAATTCTCAAAACATCACTGATGTGTTTTAATTTTCTGTTAAGCCAATTACTAATCAGGATACCAGCTGAAACTGTTCCAAGTCCCATCCACAAAAATGGAAATAACCCTTGAAGGAATTGTCCTACTACCATTTGATTTGATATTGATTGTGCAAAATCCATTTCTGTTTCAAATAATTGTGGATCAATATTTGTAACCCCTGCAGGAATTGATGCAAGAATTAGAACTGCTCCTGTAACAAGTGCAAATATTCTAATGAAACCCGTAGGTGTAGCTTTTGTCCAACTAGACCATGATTTGTCTATATCAAATGCACGAATGAGGAATGCTCCTCCTAAAATACTAACTAATATGGCAAAAATTTCTGCAGTATATCCAACAACTGTCCCAATTCCTCCAATTAATAATAAAATTCCTGGAACTCCCAAAAAGAATTTTGAATATGTTTTATCATAAACCACCATCTTCAGGAACTTTCCAAATACTGCATAGGAATGTTCAATTGTTCTGCTCACTTGCATCACAACTCTCTGGACAGATACTACTGGTATGACATTTTGAATCACTGGTATTACCATTTCATCATCTTCACCATCAGAAACAATAACTGCACCATTCGCTGAAAATTTCTGTAACACTGATTTTATCTCGTTAACAATTTTCTCATCTGCTTGAACACCTCTTTTTTCTACTCCTGCTACAACCACTACTTGTACATTGTATCCTTTACTCACTAAATCCTCATAGGTCTTAACTGCATAAAATATTGAGTTTGAATCTGCATCTTCTGGATCTTCTAAAGCAAGTCTTTGAGCTGCATTGATGCATGAATCTCTTCCTACCACTGGTGTTGTTATCCCTGCTTTTTTACCTACATCATCATCTCTATCAACACAAATTACAAGTAATTTTGAAGCTGCTGTAGACTCAATATCCCTCTCTAGTTTCTTATTTTGAGACATTATGACCATTTATAACAAAATTACCTTTTAACGATTTCCAACTAATAATTATAGTATTTTTTGTATTTACTCATGGTTTTGCAGAGTCCGCCATCTGAGCATATTGAATCGATTCTTCTTTTAGTTTTTCTATATTGCTCAAAATTCCAGTTTTCTGCTCTACCTCTCCATCATCTTCGATTAGGGTTGCCATTACCATTGTTTCTATGATATACGATTCGAATGATTTCAGTGAAGTGATACGGTTGATGTAACTTTCTTGCCATTCTTCTGGTGCATCACTATATGCTAATTCCATCAACAATGCATTATTTTGTGATGAAGAAACTTCTGCAATTTTGATATATTCTTCTGGTGAAATCTTGCCTTCAACTAATTCTAAAAATGACTCTTCTATTGCACTTGAAATTATTTTATGTCTTTCAGTAATGCCTACATCATGATTCTCAAAATCAGTTACTACAATTGTCATTTCAGTATTGGTTGGATTATCTAACCAAACCATGAAACTTGCAATAGTAATTGCAATCAAAATTCCTACCGTAATTCCCACTCCTTTCTTAGAGCCCATATCCTTTCTCAAATTTTTGATCATTATAATACTGATCATTTTGTATGAATTTCTGATAATTTCTAAAAAATTCAAGATTTTTGATCAAATTTCGAAAAATTTGTAAGTTAGTTTATAAAAAAAATACTTGACTTCTAGCCTAAAGTGAAATAATATTCACATTCTCTTTTCAAATAGAAGATTGTTTTGGATTTGATATATGACTGAAGCATATTGCGTAAAATGCAGACAAAAAAGAGAAATCCAAAACCCAGAAGAGACTAAATTGAAAAATGGACGTCCCGCTGTAAAAGGCACGTGTGGTGAATGCGGAACTAAAGTTTTCCGAATAGGTAAACCTTAGAATCCTTTCCTTTTTCTAATTAAACCCATATAGGGGATTTGAACCAATATTATTTATGACTAAATCTGATTATGAAAATTTATTAAAAAGAATTGAAAAAAATATTTCAAATACATCTTCGTCTGGTAAACGTTTTGAGCTGCCACCAATTGATATTACTTGGGAAGGAAAAAAAACAATTCTTAGAAACTTTGCAGACTTTCCAAAAGCACTGAGAAGAGAACCTAACATAATTTTACAATATCTATCAAAAGAATTTGCGGTACCTGCTGACCGTGTAGGTGATAAAGCAATTTTTGTTGGTAAACGTGATCCTGATGATTTCACTAGATTATTTGGAATATACCTGAAAGATTATGTAGAATGCCCAACATGTCAGAGTCCTGACACTAAAGTAGAAAAAGAAAATAGAATTTCTTTTCTAATTTGTGAGGCATGTGGTGCAAAATCTACGATTAAAGGCAAATACGCATAATGCTTTTTTCTACAAAAGTTATTAGCGCAAGTGGTAATCTGATGTTAAACATTTGTGATCCTGAATTAATTGATAAAACTTTTCATGACAAAAATACAAAAATCAAAATTAATCCAAATTATTATGCTGAAAGAGATGTAGATGAACATGAAGCAAAAAATTTACTAGAAAAATGTAATTCTATCAACATGGTTGGTGAAAAAACAATTTCATTAGCGACAAGTTTAGGAATTGGTTCAGAAAAAAGTGTAAGAGTAATTGAAGGTATACCGTTTCTTTTAGTCTTCAAGATGTAACACCACAATTATATACAAAATTTACATAACTCTTGCGTGGGAAAACGTAAAGTACTCAATGAAAGTGCATTAAAAGAAATTAGATTAGCTGAAGAGGGGGAGATGTATGGTAGAGTAATCAAACTTTTAGGTAGTGATCAAGTTCTCGTAAAATGCACTGATGATATTACTAGAAGAGGAAGAATCAGAGGCAAATTAAAACGAAGAATTTGGATTCGAGATAATGATGTTGTAGTAATTGCACCTTGGGATTTTAAACAAGATGAACGTGGTGATATAGTTTGGAGATTCACATTACCTCAAGTAGACTGGTTAAAAGATAATGATCATATCCCAAAAGACTTTTGATCTTAGAAATGATTTTTTATTTGTAGATATGATATAAGGTATGTCTAATAATTCTGAAAAAAAAATTGAATTAAAGATAAAATCTAAACTTGACCAAAAGAAAAAAAAGAAAACATTGGATGATGGATTTAAAAAAAATAAAGTAGTCAATGAGGTTTTAGATAAAATCACTGTTATGCAACTCTATAATCTTATCACTTCTAAAATAATTTCTTATGTAAATGGAGTTGTCAAAGCAGGAAAAGAATCTGTTGTATTCTGGGCAAAAGATCCTGAGGATAATGATATTGCATTAAAAATATACTTGGTCACTACATCAAATTTCAAAAAAAGAAGTCAGTATGTAACCGGAGATCCTAGATTCACTAGCGTCAAAAAAGGAACAAAAAATATGGTTTATCTCTGGGCTAGAAAAGAATTTCAAAATATCTCAAAATGTTATGATTGTGGAATCTCTGTGGTAAAGCCTAGACATGTCTCAAAGAATATTCTCATTATGGATTTTGAGGGTAATGATGGAAAACCTGAAAATACTTTACTGGAATCCAAAGTTGACAAAAATGATTATCTACAATCCATTGCTCTAATTTCAGATTTATTCAAAAAGGCAAAATTAGTTCATGGTGATTTTTCAGAATATAATATATTCAAAACTAAAAATGGTCTAAAATTGTTCGATCTGGGATCTGCAGTTGATATAACACACCCTAACACAATGAATTTTTTGAAAAGAGACATTAATAACATAACCAACTTCTTTGTAAAACGAGGATTAACTGTGGAAAACCCTGCTGATATTCTTGAAAGGATAATAAAATGAGCTTTGAAAAATTAATTAGAATTCCAATAGAAAGAATTGGTGTTATTATTGGAAAATCTGGAAACACAAAACGTCGAATTGAAAAAAAATGTTATGTTGACTTGAATATTGACAGCGAAACTGGTGAAGTAATAATTACTAGTGATAAAATTGATGGAAACATAAGTCCCTTCAAAGCAGTTGAAATTGTTTCTGCAATTGGTAGGGGATTTTCCCCAGAAAATTCATTGCGACTTTTACGTGGAGAATCTAGTTTACATGTTATTGATTTACGTGAATTTGGCGGTAAATCTCCTGATCAAATTGAACGCATTAAAGGAAGGATTATTGGTGAAAATGGAACAGCTAGACTAAACATGGAAAATTTGACTGGTGCTACAATTTCTGTTTATGGTAGAACTGTTGGAATAATTGGAGAACCAAATCAATTACGTTTAGCAGTTGATGCCATATCGTCACTTTGTAGTGGCAGTATGCATGGTCCTGTTTACAGTAAACTAGAAGC
>CABXKZ010000011.1 GCA_902512865.1 uncultured marine group I thaumarchaeote
TGAATATTTTAATTCTGGCACCGCATCCAGATGATGAAACAATAGGTATGGGAGGAACCATAAAAAAATTGAATAAATTAGGTCATAAGATTTTTTTGTGTATTATTTCAGATGGTGCGAGTAGCAAAGATGGGGATAAGAAAAAGAGTAAAATCAGAAAAGATGATTGTAAAAAAGTTGGAAAATTTTTAGGAGTAGCCAGAATAATTTTCTTGAATTTTCCAGATACAAGATTAATGGAAATTCCACAGGTTGAAATTAATTCATCTATTGAGGATATCATAAAAAAAACAAATCCAGAGATATTATTCATTCCTCCAGAAAATGATCTTCATACGGACCATAGTAAAGTTCACAATTGTGCATTAGTAGCATCACGTTCATTAACAAATCAAATAAAACACATCTATAGTTACGAGATTTTAGGACATGTAAAAACACCATTTCTGCCAAATGTGTTTATCGATATTGAGAAATTTCTATCAAAAAAGATAACTGCATTTAAAATGTATAAAAGCGAGCAAAAAGAATTTCCTCATCACAGATCAATCAAATCGATTGAAAATTTAGCAATAAGAAGAGGAGTAGAATCTGGTTTGAAATTTGCAGAAGCATTTAGATTAATCAGAGGAATGAATAGTTTTTAATTTTTTAAGAAATTATCAAAAGATGAAAATTTGTATGCACTCAAAATTTTTTCTAATCTAGAATATGTATTTTTGATATTATGAAATGTAACAAATTTTTCTTTTAAGGGTAGTTTAATTTTTGGAAAATATTCAGGTGTGAGTTCCCATGAATGAACATAAATTGTAGCTGGAATTTCTTGGTTTTCATAATTTCTGATTGCCTTTAATGAAGTTTGTAAAGGTAAAAAGCGAAGATAAAATCCCCCTGCCATGGGATAGGTTTTTCCAAAAAATTTACCAATTGATAAGGGAAATTCAATTAGTTTACCATTAGGATCATTTTTTGTTAATGATGAATTAGAAATTTTGAATGGCGATTGTTGACAGTCGGAAAATCCATATAATTCAGTTTTAACAGGGACTATACTACTATCATATCTATAATTTTTTTCAAGTAATGCGTCTATTGCCCAAGAGGTATTTGAATTCAGGGAAAAAGTTGGTGCACGAAAACCGCTGGATTTTCCATTGGTGATTTTTTTGAAGTCATCTAATTCATCAAGAAATTGTTCTTTTGTCAAATCGTTGAGATTTGAATGAGTCATTGTATGAAAAGCAATCTCATGTTCATTATCAAGTATTAAATCTAACATTTCAGGATTATATTCTAATAATTCACCAACCATGAAAAATGTTGCATTGGTATCTGTTTTTCTTAATAATTCAATAATTTTTTTCAAGCCATGGAAAATCTTTGGTTCATGTTTGAGATCTTGAACAAATGGTTGTACAAGCTGGGGATGATACCAATCCTCAAAATCAATTCCCAATAAATTTTTGTTCATGTTAATGATCTATTTTCTTTACAATTCTAGCAGGATTGCCAACAACAACACAGTAATCAGGAATGTTTTGACTAACAACACTACCAGAAGAAATTATTGAATTTTTTCCGATAGTTACACCCAATGTAATAATGGCTCCAGGATTAATCACTGCACCTGATTTGATATTAATCTCTCCGGTTTTTCTTGGGTAATCACCTTGTTTTAAAAATAAATTTGCAGTAGGATTATTGTGTGCAAATAGCATGGAATATGAACCTAATGTTACATTATCTCCAATAGTAATTAATTCTGGATACATTAAATCTATTAATGCATAAGGATTGAAATGACAATGTTCCCCAATTTTTACTCCTCTCAATCTTTGCATGCTTATAGCAAATCCTGAATGTGTAGAGTGAAATGCTAGATTATGATGTAGCCATGACCTAAGATAATTAATTCTAAGTCTTAATCTTCCACTTGTTCCGGAGTATCCACGATATTCCATCAATTCTTGTTCATTGATTTTAAAGGTGTCTTTTGATAATTCTTCGAAATTACTCACACCGGAGAGAATTTCTTAATCTATCTAAATATTTCTAACAAAATGAATGAGTAACTTTGTGTGATAAATTCTAAATTCAAGAGGATTCATGTTCATTTAACATGAAAAATGAAGACAATTTGGCCTATTTTTTGAATGAGGCAAAAACTATCAAACCTAGAGAAATAGGAAAGAAATTACGTGTTGCGTTTTTAGCAAGTTCCACCATTAATGGTTTTGAAGAAACAATGCGTGTAAAGTGTTTTCAGAAAGGAATCGATTGTATAACATATGTTGCAGATTATAATCAATATAATCAAGAAATTTTAAACCAAGATTCAGAATTGTATCAGTTTAAACCCGACATAACATTTCTGATTTTAGATACACGACATATTCTAGGTGAACATTTTTTCTTATGGTATTCAATACCTTATGACGACAGACCAAAAATCATAGATAGAAAAATAAGTGAAATAGAAAATATTTGTAATACATTTACAAAGAATTCTGATTCAAAGTTAGTTGTAACAAGTCTACAAATTCCAAATTACTCGCCATACGGGATTAATGAAGAAAGTATACTACGATCTCTAAAAGAAGTTATTTATGAAATTAATGCTGAACTATTCCAGTGGAACAAATCTGGTAAGATATTCACATATGATTTTAATGAATTCATAAGAAAATTTGGTGAAAACAATATTTTTAATTACAAACAATTTTTTTCAGGTGATATTAAAATTTCAACAGAATACATACCAAGATTTGTTAATGAATTGATGGGATATGTCTATGCAGTTACAGGAACTTCAAAAAAATGTATTGTACTCGATCTAGATAATACATTATGGGGCGGAGTAATTGGTGAAGATGGATTTGATAATATTAAATTAGGAGATAATCCTGTAGGTCTTTCATTTGTTGAATTTCAAAAAAGATTACTTGCATTAAATCAAAGAGGAATAATTTTAGCAATAAATAGTAAAAATAATTTTGATGATGCTATTGAAGTAATTCAAAAACATCCAAACATGATCTTAAAAGAAGATAATTTTGCATGTGTGAAAATTAATTGGGATGATAAAGTTTTAAACCTTCAGAAAATTGCAGAAGAATTAAACATTGGTTTAGATAGTATGGTATTTTTTGATGATGATCCAATTAATCAAGAGTATGTTAGAGAATCATTACCTGGAGTTTTAGTTGTTGATTTACCAAAGGATTCCTCACAATATGCTCAAATTATCACAGAAATGAAAGAATTTGATGTTTTGAAAATAACCGAAGAGGATACTAAGAGAAGGCATATGTATTTGGGCCAAAAGAAAAGAAAAGAACTAGAGAAAAAAGTTGGCGATTTTAATGAATTTTTAAAACAAATGAATATTGAAGTTAATGTACAAAAAGCTAATAGTTTTTCAATACCAAGAATTTCTCAATTAACATTAAAAACAAATCAATTCAATCTAACTACTAAGCGTTATCAGGAAGAAGAGATTGAAAAAATTTCATCATCAAATGACAAAATTGTTGAATGTGTTCAGGTTAGTGATAAATTTGGAGATAATGGAATAACAGGAACATACATTGTTGAAAAAAAGAATGATGAAGAGTGGATTATAGATACATTCCTTCTTAGTTGTAGAATAATGGGAAGAGGAGTAGAAGAAATCATGATGAATCAGATTATTGAAAATGCAAAATTATTAGGAATTAAGAGAATAAAAGGAGAATTTATTCCAACTGCAAAAAATAAACCTGCTGAAAATTTTTACGAAAAATTAGGTTTTAAGAAAGAAGAGGAATTTTGGGTTTTTAATACAGATAATACAATAAAAAAACCAGAACATATCAAAGTGATAAAAAATGAGTGAAAAATTATATCAAATAATATCCAGAGTTTTTAATGTCAATAAGAATAGAATTGATGATGAAACAAGTTCTGAAAATTTAGAGGAATGGGATTCTTTTAATTTTTATGTATTATTAGATGAGCTTGAAAATGAATTCAATATAAAATTTGATCTTGATGAAACATTAGAAATTAAAAAAATTAGTGATTTTAGAAAAATTTTTGAAAAACATGGAATAAGTGATATTTAATGAAATTACATCATATAGGAATTGTTGTTAATAATATTGAAACATCACTTGGAGAATTAGGAAAATATCTGGAATTTGAAGAAACCACTATTCCAATGAAAGTGGAATCCCAAAAAGTTAACGTTTGTTTTTTAAAATCATCTAGCATATATCTAGAATTAATTGAACCTATAGGAAAAGATTCTCCTGTGAAGAAAATTTCAGAATTGGGAGGTGGTTTCCATCATCTTTGCTTTGAAGTTGATGATGTATTTGAAGAAACCAAAAAAATGCAAGAAAAAGGAGCAAGAGTAATCGTGGAACCAATAAAAGGATTTGAAGATAGATTAATTTCATTTATTTTACTCAATATGAAAAATACGAATTGTAATCTAATTGAATTTGCAGAAAAAAAGAAATGAATGTTGGAATTGATCTTATTCAGATAAATAAATTTAAAAAAATTCCTTATTTAGAAAATGAATCATTTTATAAGAAAAATTTTTCTAAGGATGAGATTGAATATTGTTTAAAATTTGACGACCCATACAAACATTTTGCAGGAAAATTTGCTATCAAAGAAGCAACTATAAAATCAATAGAAAAAAAAATTGAATTATCGAATATTATTACATTCCATAAAAATAATAAACCATGTGTAAAAATACCTACAGAGAATTTTAGTTTTAAAGTTTCAGTTTCTCATGATGGCGATTATGCAATTGCAATTGTCATTTTAGAATAATTGATTGAAAAAATTATAATTTATAATTTTCATTCATTTCTTTTGTAACAAATATTCTATACCATATTTCAAATGCCAACAATCCAAGAAATTTATTGATGTATTTTGTATCCAAATTTGGATTATCAATATGTTGTTTTATCCATTCATTATTTATCCAACCATCTTCAATTATACGACTATTTTCGAGAAATTCTTTACATATTGAATGACCATATGATTTCCATAAATTTATTGGATTTACATTAAAACCAAGTTTTTCTTTTGAAATTAATGAATCAACATTATATTTTTTTAGAAGCGAACGTAATGGAAGCTTTCCGACATTACTAGATTCATCATATTTGAATTTGGTTTGAATTTTTAATCCATAAGAAATTAAATCTTGATTCAACAATGGTGTAAGAATTTGAATATCAAACTGTTTTGCAATTCTTGAATTAATTGGATTGAAATTATATAACAATTTTCCATTATAGTCAGCAAGGAAAACTTGTTCTAATCTAGATAATGTGTTATCAAAATGTGGTAAAAGCTGATCATAAATTAATTTCCATGAAAATTTACATTTTTGATCAAAAATTAATTCTTGATCATCCACACGATCTCGTTCATGACATGATAAGTACGCTTTAACTTTCTCGAGTGGAGTAGAGTTTTCATTTGTAATAGATAAAAATTTTTTATATCTGAAGGTATAACCTGAAAAAATTTCATCGCCACCATCACCAGATGCAAGTACAGATGAAAGAGTTGAAGATTTTTTTGCTACAAAATACCAATGGAGATCCCAAAATGGTGATTTTATCTGAGAAATTGCACGAGGAAGTTCTGAAAGATAATTTTCAACATATATCACATGATGATTCGCTTCGAATTTTTCAGCGATCTTTGCGGCATTTTGTGTTTCATCAACACTATTTGCAAATTTTACAGAGATAGCTTCAATATCTAAATCAGGGTAATTCTTTCTAATAGATGCAAGAATCAAAGTTGAATCTACACCGCCACTAAGCGCAATGGAGAGTTTTTTTGTGTTAAATTTTTCTAGTTTCTGATGTATTTCTCCAGAGATTAAATTTTCTATTAAATCTAAATTTGGAGGATCATCACTTGATACAAAATTATCCCATGATTTTTTCGGTAAATTAGGATGTATCGAAAGATCATAACGAAGAGTTAGAATATCTATTATTGATAAAGGAGTGAGTGATGTGTTAGAAATTTCCACGACCCAATCCTCTAAAAATTATTTTTTGTTCTTTTGCTTCAAGAGGTTCAATTATTCCTCTTGTATCAATTAAAATAGGTTTTTTCATTTGTGTGAACAGAGAAATTGGTATTTTTTTAAATTCATCATGTGCAGTTACAATAATAATTGCATCAACTTCGGAAATAATATCTTCAATGTTCTTTTCAGTAATAATTCCAAATACTTCGCGTGATAAAAAATGAGGATCGTAAATAAGGATTTTTGAGCCTAAATTCTGTAATTTTTTTATTATTTCTTCTGCAGGTGTTAATTGAATATCTTTTACATTTGGTTTGTATGAAACACCAAGTATCAGTATTTTACTATTTTCAAATAGTTTTTGTGATTCTTTGAATGCATCAGAAGTTAATTGGATTACATGTTCTGGCATTTTTTCATTAATTTTTCGTCCTGATTCAATTATACTTAGATCAGAACCAATTCGTCTGGCCGTATTAAGTAATTGATATGAGTTTATTGGAAGACATGGACCTCCAACACCTGAACCTGGATAATGTATTTGAAAATTATATTTCTTTTTAGCGGCTTCAAGTACTTTGTATGTATCAATTCCAAGTTTTTCAAACATTAAAGATAATTCACTAACAAATGCGATATTGATATCACGAAATACGTTGGTGGTTAATTTCACTGCATTTGCTGTTTTACAATTTGGCATTTCAACAAGTTCAACTGAAAAAACAAAATTGTATATTGATTTAATAATTTTTGCTATTTCAGGATTTATTCCTCCAACTAATCTAGGAAGATTAGTAAAATCGTGTAGAATTTCTCCAGGATTAGCATTTTCAGGACAAACACCTATGAAAAAATTTTTCTCAATTTCTAGTCTACCTGATTTAGAAATTAGTGAAACCATTTCATCTTCTATAAATCCAGGTTCAATTGTACTTTCAACAATGACCAAAGAATTTGGAGATAAAATTTCTGATAGTTTTGATGCTACATCTCTTAAGGCAGAATAATTAGGAATATTGTTTTCATCCATAGGTGTTGGCAATGAAAGTAAAATTAAATCAGAATTTGGTACGGCATCTTCAATATTCGTGGTTGCTGAAAATTTTTTGCTCTGTATTACATTCTCAAAAATCTCATCATAACCAGGTTCATCCTTTAGAGGAAAATTTCCAGAGTTGATATTATTAACTAGATTTTTGTTAATATCAACTCCAATTGTTATCAATCCAGATTTTGCAAAGGATAATGCAGTGGGTAGACCAATTCGTCCAATACCAATGACACATACTCGAAGTGTTTGTGAATCTAATGATTTCATAACATCTTCAGTATTATTCATATTAATTTTTGAATTTGACATTGATATCACTGGTGCTTATTTTTTGAGCCTATTTTTACTTATTATAATTTTGTAATGATAGCTTTTATTCCAAAATTTTAAAAACTTAATGATAAGACTAAGAATGGATTTTTGTGACTAAAATAATAATTACAGCAGCAGGAAAAGGTACAAGATTACTCCCATTTACAAAAGAAATGCCAAAGGAGATGATGCCAATTTATTCAAAAGCATTCACAAAAAATCGAGTAGTTTTACCATTATTACAATACATCTATGAACAACTTTATTCAATGAATTTTCGAGATTACTGTTTTGTGGTAGGACGTGAAAAGAGATCAATAGAAGATCATTTCACACCACATGATGCGTATCTGAAAGAATTAGACGGAGAATATAAAAAATTAATAACAAAATTTTATAAAAAATTAGAAAATTCACATTTAGTTTGGATAAATCAAAATAAACCATTAGGTTTTGGTGATGCAGTAAAACGTGCAGAGAGATATGTAGGAAAAGAGGATTTTATTGTTCATGCAGGGGATGTCACAATACTTAGCAAGTCAAAACATCCAATAACAAGATTAATCGAAACTGCTAGAAAAAATCCAGATGCAAAAGTAATTTTATTATGCAAAAAAATTAAAGATTTTAAAAAATATGGCGTACCTACTATCAAAAAAATATCTAATGACTTATTAGAAGTAAAAGAGGTAATAGAAAAACCAAATAGACCAAAATCAGAGTTTGGAATTTTGCCATTATATTATTTTAGATCAGATATATTTTCTAGTTTAAAAAAAATAAAGGTGGGTAAAGGAAAAGAATTTCAACTTACAGATGCAATTCAAAATTTAATAAAAGAAAAACAGAAAGTTCTTGCAATTACATTAAATAAAAATGAAGAAGAAATTGATGTAGGAACTGTTGAATCATACAAAATATCACAAGAAATTACATTCAGGAAAGCATGAGTGCTAGGTGATGTTTGGATGAAAATAGGTATTATTGGATTGGGATTTGTTGGATTATCACTTACTAGTGTATTATCATCAAAAGGATATGATGTTGTAGGAATAGATGTGGATAAAGAAAAATGTAAAAAAATATCGAATGGTATAACACCATTCTTTGAACCAGATTTAGAAAAAATATTAAAAAGTGGATTGAAAAAGAAATTGATAATTAGTAATAATTTTTCATTGATTAATGATTGTGATTTTATTTTTGTTACAGTTGGAACACCACAAAATTCAAACGGTACAATTGATTTATCAATCATAAAAAAAGCAATATCCAGCCTAGGTAGCAGTATACAAGGAAATAAAAACAAACCGGTAATTCTTGTCAAGAGTACAGTCGTTCCAGGTACAATGAAAAATATTGTTTTGCCAATTTTAGAAAAAACTTCAAAGAAAAAAGCAGGGAGAGATTTTGGATTAATATCAAATCCAGAGTTTTTGCAAGAAAGTACTGCAATAAGAGATACAGAATTTCCTCATGCAGTAGTACTTGGAGGCTATAAAACAAAATTTATGAAAAAAACGAAAAAATTATTTGTAAAATTACATCCTAAAGTACCAATAATAATTACCAATCATCAAACAGCAGAGATGATAAAATATGCAAATAATTCATTTCTTGCAACTAAAATTAGTTTTATCAATCAATTATCAAATATTTGCCAAAAAATTCCTGGTGCAAACATAGATGACATAGCAAAAACAATTGGATTAGATCCTAGAATAGGAAAATTATTTCTTAATGCAGGACCAGGTTATGGAGGATCATGTTTGCCAAAAGATATGAGGGCATTAATTAATTTTGCAAAAATTACAGGAGTTAAACCAACACTTCTAAATGCTGTTGAAGAAGTTAATACTAAACAACTTGAACAGATAATCACCATAACTAAACAGAGATTAGGAGATTTAACCTCAAAAAGAATTACAATTTTGGGAACAGCCTTTAAACCAAATACAGATGATATTCGAGATTCCATTGCAATAGAATTGATTAAAAAATTTCTAAAAAGAAAAACAAAGATTACAGTTCATGATCCAAAAGCAATGAAGAATACTAGGAATGTATTTGGAGATAGAATCAAGTATGCAAAATCAATTGATGAAGCACTATTAAAAAGTCAATGCGTAGTCATCATGACACAATGGAAGCAGTATGAAAAATTAAGTAATAATGTATTTGATAATATGACAAAGAAGATTGTTGTAGATTGTAGAAGAGTTTTGGTAGGAAAACAATTAGATGTTGATTATTTTGCAATAGGACTAGGTAAAGAAAAGTGAAATACATTGTAACAGGAGGAGCCGGATTTATTGGAAGTAATATTGTAAAAAAATTAGTTTCCAGAGGAGATAATGTAACTGTAATTGATAATTTGAATACTGGAAAAGAAGAAAATTTAACCTCAGTTAAAGATAAAATAGTTTTTCTTAAAGATACTATTTTGAATATTGATTTACTTGAACAAGAAACAGATGGAATTGATGGGATCTTTCATCAAGCTGCACTTGCATCAGTACAAGATTCATTTTCAAAACCTGAAGAATATAATGATGTCAATGTTAATGGAACAGAAAATATTTTAAAATTAGCAAAGAAAAATAATTTTAAAGTTGTTTATGCAAGTTCATCCAGTGTTTATGGAAATCCAGAAAGAATTCCAATTAGAGAATCAGATAGTAAAAATCCAATTAATCCATACGCTGAAACGAAATTAAAAAAAGAAGAATTAGCTATCAAATACTCACAAATTGGTGTGAAAGTAATCGGATTACGATATTTCAACGTATTTGGAAAAGGTCAATCAAAAGAATATGCAGGAGTTTTAAAATTATTTTTAGAGAAAATTAGAGATAAAGCACCACCAAAAATCAATGGAGATGGAACACAGTTTAGAGATTTTGTTTACGTTGAAGATGTTGCAAATGCAAACATAATGTCAATGGATAGTGATGTTAATCATGAATTTTTTAACGTTGGAACGAATACATCTATAACAATATTAGAGTTGGCAAAAACCATCATAAAATCTGCAGGGTTGAATATAGAACCAACTTTTGGTCCAGCTCTAAAAGGAGATGTACAAAAAACAATTGCAAATATTGATTTAATTAAAGAGAAAATTGGATGGGAACCAAAGATTATGCTAGAAAAATGGATAGAAGATATCATTGTTGGAGAAAAATTCGATGAAATTTAGTAATAATTCATACGAGTAAATATTATACTTGAAAAATTCAGATAAAGTTAGAATAAAAATGATTGAAAATGGAGAAGGACAATGAAAATTCCATTTTTTGTTCAAGAATTTACAGATGAAATGGAAGATGCTGCAATTCATGCATTAAGAAATGAATCCTTTGTTGGAGGAGAAAGTGTTTCAAAATTTGAAGAAGAATTTGCACAATACATAGGAACAAAATATGCAGTTGCAGTTAGTTCAGGAAACAGTGCATTACAAATTTCACTGATGGCTTTAGGATTAAATAAGGATGATTGGACTACAAGAGTTCCAGGAACCATAATAACTCCAACAAACTCGTTTATCGCATCAGCCAATTGTATTAGAATGTCAAATGCATTTCCACTTCTGGCAGATGTGAGTATGGAAGACGGAGGAATTGATATGACTAGTAGAAAAAACGAAAATCGTTTAGGATTGGAGTGGAAAAAAGCTACAAGTATTATTCCAGTTCACATTTATGGAAATCCATGTGATTTTGATTCGGTCAAATCATTTGCAGATGAACAAAATATTCCAATTATAGAGGATGCATGTCAAGCACATGGTGCAGAATACAAAGGAAAAAAGGTTGGCAGTTTAGGTGATGTCGGATGTTTTTCATTTTATCCAACAAAAAACATGACAGTTGGGGGTGATGGTGGAATGACTACAACAAACAATGAAGAAACTGCATTAAAAATAAAATCAATAAGAGATAATGGAAGGAAAACAAAAAATGAATTTGATAAATTAGGATTTACAATGAGATTGAATACCGTAAATGCTGCAATTGGTAGAGTTCAACTAAAACATCTTGATGAGAAAACTGCACGGAGAAGAGAGATTGTGTCAATCTATAGAGAAAATTTAGCACAAGATTATATTTTACCTGAAAATAAAGATGGAAAGTCAGTTTATCATCAAATTGTATTAAAACATGAAAAAAGAGATGAAATCCGTAAAGAATTAACAGCTAATGAGATAGGTTCTGCTATTTATTATGAAACACCAATACACAAACAAGAAATTTATCAAAATTATGGATTTGAATTGCCCAATAGCGAAAAATTTTCAAAATTAATTTTATCACTACCTTCATATCCACAACTAACAGATGATCAGGCATTAGAAATTTGTGAATGTGTTAACAAAGTAATTGGTTAAAATGAAATTATTAATTGGCGGATCTAGTTCAAAGATGTTTCATCTGAAAGAATTCTCAGATATGTTGGAAAAACATAATGTAGATGTAAAATTAGTCTTAGATGTAGAATATGCTGATGGATTTCCAAGTAGGAAAATAAGTAATTGGTTTGCATCTGATATAAAATTTAAAAAATTGATTAATGGGTTTAAACCAGATTTGATTTTGGTGGATAGGCAACGTCATTTTGGTTTAGAAGCATCAAAGACAAATATTCCATTAGTTGTTCATTTGAGAGGAAATTATTGGAAAGAGATTGAGATGGCAAGAAATACTCTTTACAGTTCGCCCCCAAAAAAAATTGCCATAAATAAATGGGATGAAATTGGAGAGAAGTGTTTTCAAGCTGCAGACAAAATTCTTCCAATTTGTAAACATCTTGAAGATGTGGTAAAAGAGCACTATCCACAAAAATCTTCATCTGTAATGTATCAAGGAATTCATTCAGATAATTGGTATGATAATGAAGGTATGAATCTAAAACATCCATGTGTAGGATTAGTACAAGGTGCAGTAATTTTAGAAAAAACTGAACAGTTACTTATACTAACTAAAGTTCTTGAAAAAATGCCAGAAACTACATTTTATTGGGTTGGAGATGGACCATACAAAGAAAATGTTTTACCAATATTAGAAAAATATGATAATTTCAAATGGTTAGGTGCACTAGAATACCCAAATAAGATCAGAGAATTTCTTACGGAGATTGATGTTTATGCATTATTGAGTGGAATTGATATGGCACCATTAACATTGCTTGAGGCACAATTAATGAAAAAACCAGTAATCGCAACAAATGTGGGCGGCATTCCTGAATTAATGAAAGATAAAGAAAATGGTTTTTTGATAGAAAAAGGAGATTCAGAAAAATTAATCGAGTATTTACAGATTATTTTTAATGATTATGACAAAGCAAAAACTATGGGAAATTTAGGAAGGAAATTTGTCGAAGATAATTTTTCATGGGAAATTATTGCAAAAAAATTCATCAATGATGTGAAAGATTTAGTAAACTAATTACTTCTTTTGACCGGTTACGCTTATTCCACTTTCAATTTCTTTGAATGTGTTAATTTTAATTTTTAAATCTCGATACCATTTTTTGACTTCACTTGGAGTGTGTCTATATGCAAATTTTGGATAATACCAATCAAAGTTTACTCCAACACTTCTTTCAAAATTATCAGACTCATCCCAGAAACATTTTAGAAAATGCCAGTAAATGAATCGCTGTACATCATATGTACCAGCTTTTACTCCCAATAGTGGAATATCTTTAGGAATGGTGATTTTCTTTTTTAATTTTGATAGTGCCTTACCTAGATGAGCCATATCTTTTGAGAATTCAGTACATTCTGCTACAGACATTTTGATTGTTCGTTGTCGAATATAATCATCAACATACTCTCGAACAGGAGCCTTTTTGTTGTATACATATATCGAGATATGTCCGCCTTTTTGAAGGAATTTTGTTAGATATTTGAAAGATGTTGATGTGTTTTTTGTATGATGTAAGACTTGATCAGAGAAAATATAATCAAAAAATGATTTTTTGAAAGGTAATTGTCTAATGTCAGCTTGTATGAAATGAATATTTGGTGAACGACCATATTTTTTGTGTGCAAAATCAATACTATCACTAGCATCTAATGCAAAAACAGTTGTAGAATCATTAACAGATAACATTTTTGCGCTATTTCCAATTCCAGTTCCAGCATCAAGAATAAATTTTTTGGATTTTAGAAAAGCGTTAAATGTCTTAATAGATTTCCAATCAAATCTATCTAAGAACCATTTTCTTTGCCATTCAATCCAATCTTTTGCATGATGATTTGTGTGGTGTGTCTTCCATTTTTCAGAAAAAGCCATTTCAGTACGTACAAAATCTTTAGTGACATCAACTACAAATCTTGGAATTCCTCTGGAAATTTTGAATTTATCACTACACTTTGTACAGATTAAAGTTCCTTCATTAATTTCATTTTTTATTTTTGATTTAATTCTTAATTTTAGTTCAGAACGACATGAGGGGCAAACCAAATATTCCAAGATTGACAGTTTCATAAGTTTTCTGATTATTCCCGTTTTATAAAATCACAGTTATGATTGATACAGTTTGATGTATTCTTCTAATAGAACATCCCAACTAAAGTTTTTGTTGATAAAATCAAAGGCATTTTTTGAAAGTTTTTGTTGTGTTTCATCATCATCTAATAATGTATTAATTATATTTTTCATTTCTTGAGGGTTTTCTGGTGGAACTAACAATCCAGTATTACCATCGGATATTAATTCCGGAATACCACCCACATTTGTTGCAATTACCGGAACTTGTAAGAAGAATGCCTCTTTGATAACCTGAGGAATACTTTCGGTTCTTGAAGGAACTATCAAAATTTTAGATTCTTTTACAATTTTCATTGCATCATTCCAATCTAGATTGGTACAATATTTTACTGATGCATTAAGTTTGGGTTCAATATTACGTAAAATATCAATTCCTTTTTCATAGCTATCACGACCAACAAAAACAATTTGATTTTTCTTTTCAACCATAGGAATATCTTGGAACTTTTTTGAGTCTAGAGGTGCAGGAATGTATTCAAATTTTTTACCTAACTTTGTATATTCAGATTGAACAAATTTGGAATCAGTAGTTAAAACATCAGCCCAATCCAAAACTTGACTTTCTTTAGAATTTACAATATTGCTGGTTAGTTTTGAATGTAACATTCCAACTTGATGTGAGTAAACACCATGAACTGATAGAATTTTCTTTTTTGCTTTAATTTTTTTCATAATAAATGCAGACGGTATATTCCAAGCATGTACTGCATCATATGTTTTTTTATTTGATAATGCTTTGAGAGTTCCAAACATGGAGAAGCTAAGATTTTTCATATTTTTGATAGGTATGTGTGGAACATCCATTAATTCAACATTAAATCCATGTTCACGTAATTTTTCTGCAACACGAAATGCGTGTGGTCCAATTCCTCCAGTACCAGTATATGTTGGAGAAATAAATAATAGATCCATTTTGAAATTTCTTATCTAGTGAGTTTTTAAGGACTTGGATTAATTAATAATTTTTAAAAAAGATTATTTATTGAGCGCCCATTGCTTGTTCTGCTTGATGGAACATCTCACTCTTTGCACAACCTGCTGCAAGTTCATCACCTGCACCTCGTCTCATAAGACCTCTGTAAAGGCCATCTTCTAGTTTTACACCTTCACGTTGCTCCCATTCCTCAACAGTAATTGAGTATTTCTTTTGAATTCTGTCTCGGTACCATTCTGGAATTACATTAAATGCACAGAATGGAATAATTCTAAGGTCTGGTGTAACATAGTGAATATCACATCTTTGTAATCTTTCTAAATCTTCATTGTATTTGTCTTGGAAGTGCATCATTCCTAAGAATAAACCTTTGACGTGCCAAGAACCTACTGCTTCAAATGATCTCTTCATCAAGATATTTCCAAACATTTTAGCCAGGTCTAGTCCGGCTGGTTGGTTTTCTTTAGTGATAAATCCTTTGAGTTTTCTTACGACTTCAAGCATTGTAAAGTATTTGTTTGCACCAGAGCGAATTTGTTCTGCTTTGTCTTCAAATAATTCCAACATACCTTGTATATCACAAAATCTTGTCATTGGAACAAGTTTTTTTGTATCTGCATCTTGGAATACATAACTTCCTGCACCACATGCAAAGTGAATAGATAATTCGTATTTTGGTTTACTTGAGAATGCTTCAATAACGTTTGTTAGTGGCATGCAACTTGGTACTGGATACCAATCATCAACGGTTACTTGACCGTCTGTTTGTTCTTCAATTCTTTGGATACAATCAGGTACTGTAATTCTATATTTTTCACGTTCAGTTTTTCCCATTCTTCCAGTTAATGATACTGGTTGAAAGTTTACTGCATGTACAACATCTAAGTTCTTTTGTGCATATCTGATAATTCCTCCTAATTCATGATCGTTAATTGATTTGATAACAGTTGGAACAAAGACAACAGTTGTTCCAGTTTTTCTACAAGTGTCTAATGCATATGGAATTTCCCAATGGTTCTTTGGATTTGTTCTTGCAGTAACACCGTCAAAGCTTAGGTATAGATTGTTACATCCAGCCACTCTTACTTCACGTCCTGCTTCAGGATCCATTGCATGTCGAATTCCATTTGTATTCATTTGAATATGTTCGACACCTTCTTCTTTCATAATTTTAATTAAATCAGAAATATCTTCTCTAAGCATTGGTTCACCACCGGTAATTTGCATGGAATTTCCTGGGATTGGTCTTTCTGATCTTAATGTTTTCATCATTCCTCTTACTTGGTCATGATTTGGTTCATACATGTAAGCGCCTTCTAGTCCTTTCTTGACATAGAAGAAACAATACCAACAAGTAAGATCACATCTGTTTGTGACAATCATGTTTGCTAATCCACTGTGTGACAAGTGATTTGAACATAATCCACAGTTATTTGGACAAGAACATTTGTCTTCCATTATTACATTTGGAGCATGTGCACCTTTTCCATCAACCCAGTATGTACTGAATTTTTTATACATATCATAAGAGCCAAAATACAATTCCTCTGTTTCTCCGTGTGTTGGACAAACTTTGGACATGAAGACTTGGTCTTCTCTTTCAAAAACTTCAGCATCTAAAATCATATTACAATCAGGGCAAATACTTTGAGTAAATCTAATGGTGGATTTTTTACCATGTGTCTTTGATGACTGATTGGATATCTGAATTAGAGCCATTAATTAATCTCTTAAAAATCACTATATAATGCGATTCCTACTAACCACCAGATTAAACAGGGAACGATCATAGTCAATTTAAATAGAGAATTTGATAATGCTGTTCGTGAGCATTTCGGATAAAGCAAAGAAATCATTAGAAAAGGTGGGTCTTACAAGCTACGAAATTCGAGCTTATACAACTCTGATCAAAGATGGAGAAAGTAATGCCTCAGAAATTAGCCAAAACTCTGGAGTTCCTTATTCAAAAATTTATGAGATTTTAGGTACACTAGAAGAAAAAGGATGGATCGGTTCTGATGATGCTAGACCAACAAGATATTTTGCAAAGGCTCCATCAAATGCATTAGAAACTTCAAAACAAAAAGCAGATATTATATTTTCAGAAAATAAGAATGTCATTTTATCCGAATTAATTCCTCTTTATGAAAAAAGTGGAACTAGTGAAAAACCAGACATTTGGTTTATCTCAGGTGCAATGAATATAGTCTCAAAGATTATGGAGATGGTAGAACATTGTAGAGAAGAAGTTATGATTGCAGTACCACAAGCAGGAGAAATGATTGTAAAGCAAGCACTTCCAAAACTTCGACAATTACATGACAAAGGAATTAAAATTACTATTTTGACATCAGATGAGATTGATAAGGAATCCATAAAGGCACTTTCTCGAGTGGCAGATGTTAAAGTCAAAGCAGGATTATTTGGAGGAGGTATAATTTCAGATAGAAGATATGTGGTAATTTTACTTGGTCCTGAGATAAGTAGTTCTACTTCATCAGAAATAGTAGCCATTTGGGCAGATCATGCCGGATTAGCAGGATTTGCAAGAGAGTATTTTGATTTTTTACTAAAAGATGCTAAAAAGGCATAATTTCAATTGCGTAGAACTGTTGAAAATTTATTAGATTAAAGAAATACATAATTTCATGGATGCAATGGATGACGAAGTTCTGTTTGTAGGAACTGCAGAAGCTGAACATACCGAAATGTATCTAAAAGCAATTTGGCATATTAGAGAAAAAGGGGATGATGTCAAGATCAGCACTATTGCTAAAAGATTGAATGTTCGTCAACCAAGTGTTGTGCAAATGCTCAAAAAATTATCAGTAAGAGACTTGGTCACATATAACAAAGCAGGAGTCTCACTGAAAGAGAGTGGTGAAAAGGTAGCATCATCTATGATTAGAAATAGTCGTTTGTTAGAAGTGTTGATGGAAAGTTCATTAAAAATTGAGATTGATGAAGAGATGGTATGTGGTATTGAACATCACATGAGTAAACAATTCACAGATGCATTGTGTATAATGCTCAAATGTCCAGCTAAGAGCCCAAGAGGTCGTGACATCCCAATGGGAGAATGTTGTAAAACAACTAGAGGAAAAGAAGAGTAAAAGAAGATATACTCTGAAAATTTGGTGTGAATATGGCTTGTTTTTGTGGATGTGATGAATTTAAGAAAAATCCAGATGGAAAGATCATGGGTTGTGTTAATTGCAATCATGGAAGACAGAATCATGATGATGAATGGCGTGAATCTGCAAGAAAGAATGTTGAACAATCACAAAAACGTGATACCGATTTTGGATAATTTATTCGCCAATAATTTTTACCAGAACTCTTTTGTTTCGTCTACCATCAAATTCACCGTAAAAAATAGTCTCCCATGGTCCAAAATCTAATTTACCGTTAGTGATAGCAACTACCACTTCTCTTCCCATTACTTGTCTTTTTAGATGTGCATCTGCATTATCTTCACCAGTATCATTGTGACGATAATCTTCAATTGGTTCATGAGGAGATAGTTCCTCTAACCACTTTTCATAATCATAATGTAAT
>CABXKZ010000012.1 GCA_902512865.1 uncultured marine group I thaumarchaeote
AGTATCACCACCTTGACCAATATTTGCAGAACAATGCATTGGGAAGACATCTTTTTTTGGCATCAAATAATTCATTACAGCGAACATGGATTTTTTCATCTCTCCCGCATAATTTGTTCCACCAATCAATACAATTCGTTTTGATAAATTAATCAAAATGAAGACATTTGTTCGAGTTCCATCAATTTCAGGAATTGTTTCAAAGTCGTTTAAGCATAAAATTGTAAAGTCTGGTTCGTGAGAGTCTAATTCTTCATTTGATGGTCTAACAAATAATTGCCTACAAAAGAGATTTTGCCAGGCATGATCATTAATTACACGAATTGCTAATCTATTTTCTTTATCAGCCCCTACAAATCCATCAAAAACATAAAGATCTTTACCTTCTGCATGTTTTTTCATTTTTTCAAAGACAGAATTAAATTTTTCAGTTGGGAATTGTCTGTTGACATCACCCCAATCAATTGTTTCATGAGTTTCATCATCATAAATTATGTAACGGTCTTGAGGAGAACGACCAGTATATTTTCCAGTTTTTACAGATAATGAACCAGTAGAGGTTAACATACCTTCATTTGTTTCAATTGATTGTTCAACAAGTTTTTTGACAGTCAAATTTCGATGGATTGAATGAGGATTTACTCCAAATTCTACTAATTGATCATATACTTTTGAAGTAGTATTAGACATATCAAAAATTCTCCTCAATACTATTTGTAGTCAAGGATTTTTGGGAAAAATTGAATATTATTATCTCTTTCTCAGATCCAATAATTTGAAACTTAGATACGTATTTATGTTAAATTTCAAAGTTTAACTCTATGCCAATCAATAAAGAAAAACTTCAAGCAAGAGAAGAGGCTAGAGTAAGCAGACCGGAGTTTATTCGTCCAGAGAGCTGGAGATATACTAGATTGGAAACTGGTTGGAGAAAACCAAAAGGAATGGATAATCATCAGAGAAAACAGAAAAGTCGTGGTCGTCCAGGATTAGTTAAAGTAGGATATGGTACACCAAAGATTGCTTACGGATTACATCCATCAGGTTATACAGATAATTTAGTACACAATGCAGGTGATTTAGATAATCTAAATCCAAAAGAAGATGGAATTAGATTTGGTCATAGTGTAGGAGCAAAAAAGAGAAGAGATATTATGAAAATTGCAATAGAAAAAAAATTCAAAGTGTTCAATGCCAGAGTGAGTCAAAATGCCAGTTAATCTTAAAACAAAAAAGAGACTTGTCTCAAGAATTGTTGGCGTTGGTGTAAATCGTGTAAGATTTGATAATGATCACTTAGATGATGTTGCAGATGCAATTACCAGAGATGATATTAGAAGTTTAATTACTGCAAATACAATTACAATCAAATCATTTACAGGTACATCCCATGGAAGAGCACAAGCAAAAAGAATTCAAAAAGCAAAAAGAGGTACAAAACAAGGTTCTAAGAAAGGAAGAAAAGGTGCACGAGTTGGTAAGAAAACAGTATATGTTAACAAGGTTCGTGCTTTAAGATATCTTCTCAAAGTATCAAAGGATCGTAAGGAAATTACAAACGAATCATTCAAAGCAATTTATAAAAAAATTGGTGGTAACACAATAAGAAATAAAGCACATCTAAGAACTGTTATTGCAGAAGAAATTACTGTCCAAAAATCTTAGAAACAAAATAGATTTTTTTTAAAATTTGAAATTTTATTATTATTGATTTCTAATCCTTCTTTGGATAACATATGCTTTTTTCTTTCAGTTCCATATGCATATCCGCCTACAGTTCCATCAGATTTTACAACACGATGGCATGGAATAATAACAGGAAATGGATTGTTTTTCATTATTTGTCCTACAACTCTTTGTCCATTTTTTAAATTGATTGCTTTTGCAAGATCACCATATGTTGTTACATAACCTGTAGGAACTTGTAGTAATTTTTGATAAATTTTTTCTTCTACATTCAAATTTTAATAATCTCCAATTTTGTAGTAGAGAGAAGATCAATTAGTGTTTGTTTGTATTTTCCTAGGCTTTTCCAGTCAAGTAAGGCAGCTTGTGCACCATTATTTTGTGTAAGTAAATGCTCAAAGAGATCAGGAGTGAGAAAGTTCAATGCATGTTTTGGCATTACAGTTCCTAGTGCATATTTACCAAAAAGTAATTCTTTTGTGAATTTTTCAGAATAATGTGTACCACCAAAACAAATAGCAAAAGGAGAGGTTCCATATGGTTTTTCAAGCGTATTTACTACCAATTGTGCTACAGCAGAACATAGAGTTTCATCATTCCATTGTAATTCAGTAGTACCAATTTCTACAAATATTGAAGGCTTTTTGAGATGAGTGGGTCCATGATGTGTAGCTTCTATAGTAATTTCAAAATCTGAAAATGATTCATGATTGTCCCAAAGTTTTTGCAAGTATCTTTTCTGCAAGTCAGGATATGGAATTGCCAATTCTTTCGAATTTCCACCAAATTTTGCCTCATCGAAATTTCCAGTACTATGACAAGTTAGAGCAAGTGTTCCAGATTCAGCAGCATGTTTGGATAGAAAGATAAATCCACCATATTCGTATTTTTCATCTAACCAATCTGCAGAAATAGCAGGAGAATCAATTTCAATTAAATCAAAATTTTTCCCACGATATATGTCTCCATCATCATTCATATTTTGAGAGATGAATTTTGCCATATTATGCCCCGCAGGGTCATTTTTGTATGCGACCAGTAAATCCATGAATAAAAGATATATTGACACTTTATTAATTTCCATTATCACTTGAAACCAAAACTTATGATCAAGAATATAGTTAATACTATAAAATTAACGAAGAAATCCGATAAGGAGGTTTACAAACAACATCTTAGACTAGTGTTGTTTGGTATGGCCACAGTAGGACTACTTGGATTTGGAATTCAGTTTATCTTTGCCACAATTTCACCAGGAATGATATTCAAATAGAGAGAGATAATGTCCGAAGTAACTAATTCCCACTTATTTGCACTCAGAACCACTGGAGGTCAAGAAAAGGTTGTTTTGAGACAACTTGAAGCAAAAATGAGAAGTGGAGAGTTAGAGGTTCAGTCAGTTCTAATTGTTGAAAACCTAAAAGGATATGTCGTTATTGAAGCAAATGATCCTCAGATCATGTTTATGGCAACACAAGGATTGCGACATGTAAAAGGACAATTGAGAGGAGAGTTAGAATTTAGTGAAATTGAAAATTATCTTGTAAAGAAATCTACAGTTTCAGAGTTAGCAGTTGATGGAACAGTGGAGGTTATTGGTGGACCATTCAAAGGAATGAAAGCCACAATTACAAGAGTCGATCATGATAAAGAAGAGGCAACAGTGATTTTATTGGATGCACCATATCAATTACCCGTTACAGTAGATGCAAACTATCTAAAACCGATTGCAGCATAGGAAGGAATAAATCATTAAAAAAAAGAGAAATTTCAAATGGGCGATAAACAAACAATTTCATCATTAGTAACAGGCGGAGAAGCTTCTGCAGGTCCACCACTTGGTCCAGCACTTGGTCCATTAGGAGTAAACATTATGGAAGTAATTGCCAAAATTAATGAAAAAACAGGTGACTTCAAAGGAATGAAAGTTCCTGTAACCGTCAGTGTTGATACAGATAC
Source organism: uncultured marine group I thaumarchaeote (assembly GCA_902512865.1). The sequence goes on from CABXKZ010000012.1 coordinate 3,646, forward strand.
AAAAGAATGGGACATTGAAGTTGGAATTCCATCAGCATCTGCACTTATACTAAAAGAAGCAAATATCACAAAAGGATCCGGCACATCAGGTACAGAATGGGTTGCAGATATTGGAATTGATGCAATCGTCAAAGTTGCAAATGTTAAACTTGAGACATCATATGCATCAGAAATTAAATCAGTTGCAAAACAGATTATTGGTACATGTCAGTGTTTAGGCATAAAAGTAGAAGGTAAAACACCAAAAGAGATCACTGTCGAAGTAAATGACGGCAAGTGGGATGAAAAATTAGTCTAACTAGATAGATATATTGGAGATTTTTCAGTTCTTTCTAATTCAACAAAAGTTTCGGTATTTTGAATTCCATCTATTTTTCCAATTTTTTCTACCACGATAGAATGTAATTGTTCCAAATCTTCAGCCAATGCAGCAACCATCAAGTCAAATCTGCCTGTAACTTCTATAATTCTGTCAATTTCCGCAATTTTTAGTAGATTTGCATGAATGTCTGTTTTGAGCTTTGGATCTCGATTAATTCCAACATAAGCTTTAACACCAAATCCTAATTGGGTTTCATCAATATCTATGGTAAATTTCTTTATCATTTTCTTTTTTATCAGCCTCTTAATACGACTGTACAAAACAGATGCGTTGATGTTTAGTTTTTTTGCCAAAAGTGGGATAGAAATACTTCCATCTTTTTTCAATTCTGATAGTAATTTGAGATCTAAATCATCTACTTTTGCCATTTCTTAAAATAAGTAAATTTTAGTAGTAAATGTAAGTTTTGGCAGAATAAACCAAAATTTTACTAAAATTTGGAAAAAGATCTATTAATTTTAGAAAAATGATGCAATAAAAAATATTTACTCTAAACGATAATAAGTAAGAGATTAAGGTTTTTGACATGGTAAGCGAGTCTGAAATAGTAACTTTAATCCAAGAAGCAAAAAAAGGTGAAAAAGAACGTAAGTTCAAAGAGTCACTAGAACTTTACATCACTTTAAAAGATATAGATGTGAAAAAAGGATTTGCATTAAACGAAGTAATTCAACTACCAAATCAAATGTCAAAACCAGCAGCAGTTTGTGTAATGGCAACAGGAGATATGGGACTAAAAGCAAAAGATGCAAAAGCAGATGAAGTAATGGATAACGATGGATTAGACAAATTAGCACAGGACAAAAGAGCCTCTAGAAAATTTATCAATAAATATGATTTCTTTTTAGCAGATACAAAACTCATGCCACTAGTAGGTAAATCACTAGGACAACTTTTAGGACCTAGAGGCAAAATGCCAACACCAGTTCCATTTAATGCACCTATTGAATCATTTCTTAGTAGATTTAAGACCTCAATTAGAGTAAGAGTAAAAAATTCACTTTCAATTACATGTAAAGTAGGGGATGTTACAATGGATGAACATCAAGTAGCTGCAAATGCAATTGCAATAATTAACAATTTGTCCACAAAACTTCCAAATGGGAATAAAAATATTAGAAAATATATGATTAAAACAACTATGGGAAAAGCAATCAAATTAGAACATAAGGTGACAAAATAATGCACGAAAATAGAACAACATATCCAAAAAAGAAAACACAGATGTATCAACAACTACAAGAGCTTCCAAAAAAATATAGTGTCTTAGCACTTGTAAGAATGGAAAAAGTTAGAGGTTCACAATTACTTCCACTAAGAAAAAAACTTCAAGGTGAGGTAGAAATTGTTAGTATTAAAGATAAAGTAGCAAAACTTGCTTTTGAAAAAGCGGGAATTACTGGAGTAGACAAATTATCTGAAAAAATAACAGGTCAATGTGTTTTCATGTTTACAAACATGTCACCATTCAAACTTAACGTTCTATTAGGAAAAAACAAGGTAATGCTATTTGCAAGAGGTGGCGATACTGCAAGCATGGATGTTGTAATTCCACCAAAGAATACCGGAATTGCACCAGGACCAATGTTAACTGACTTTAAAGAAAATAACATTCCAACGAAGATTGACCAAGGTACAATCTGGATAATGAAAGAGACCATACCAGTAAAGAAAGGTGGTCAAATATCTGAGAAACTTGCTGGACTTTTGACTAAACTAGACATTAAAGCAATTGAGGCAGGCATTGTTTTGAATTCAGCATTAGAAAATGGATTAGTGTATGAACAAGAAGAGATGATTATTGACCTTGAGAAATTCAGAAATGATTTGGCCCAAGCACATCAACAAGCAATTTCACTTTCAATTGAGGCAGCATACATCACTGCAGATAATATTGAACAAGTATTGGCAAAAGCAGCTCAATCTGCACGTTCAGTTTCAACTGAAGCAGGATATCTAACTGAAGATACAAAAGAGCAAGTTTTACAAAAAGCACATGGTCAAGCCCAAGGCGTGGCCTCAAAAGCAAAAGACTACTCACCATCTTAAATTAATTACTCTTTACTTTAGGTAAATTCCAATTATACTTCATTGCAACCATTCTAAGTCCAGTAGCCAATAACAATCCAGAAATTGTTCCAGCGTAGACATCATTTGTGAGTAATATTACTAGATAGAATACTGCTGCACCTAAGAAACTGGCTGAAGCATACAACTCTTTTACAAATACTATAGGAGTTTGACTAACAAATACATCACGAAGTATTCCACCTCCAATAGCAGTAAGCATACCCGATAATACAATTACAAGGAAGTTCATTCCAAACATGTTATAGGCAAAAGTAGCTCCAATTACAGTGAAAACACCCAATCCAATTGCATCAAATTTCAAGAATATGTTCCAGTGTTTTTTCATCTTAGAGTGTAAAAGGAAGATTACAATTGCAGATACAACAGTAATTATGACATAAGATGGATCAATCAGAGAATTTGGTAAATCTTTACCAAGTATGACATCACGAATTGTACCTCCAGCAACACCTGTTATTGTTGCAAGAATTATTATTCCAACAATGTCTGCTTTATGTTCAATGGCCTTGAATGCCCCAGTTACAGCAAAAGCCATTGTTCCAAAGAGATCTAAAATGTAAATGAAAAATTCAATTGACAAAGATGAATCTGCCAAACCAATTACAATAAAATCTAGTCACTAATAACGTTGAAAAGTTTTTGAGATAAATTTAGCCGAATAGAGAGGATAAGCCTTCCATTGCTGCTTCTTCTTGTTTCTCACTTGGTGGTTCTGCTTTCTTTTCTTTTTTAGGTTCATCTCCACCTGCTGCTGCGTCTGCTGCTGGTGCGGCTGCTGCAACTGCTACAGGTGCTGCTTTGATTGCGTCTTCGATGTTAACATCGGCTAATGATGCTACAAGTGCTTTAACTTGGGCTTCATTAACTTCGGCGCCTGTTGCTTTAACTACACTAGTAACATTTGCTTCGTTAACTTCTTTTTCGAGTTTGTGCAACATTAATGCAGCGTAAACATATTCCATGTACAAAAAAGCCGTTAGGCATAATAAAAAGCTATCAAAAATTGTCTTTAGATCAGAATTTTTAGGCTTCGGCAAACAGAATAGAGATTTTTCTTTAATTCCTTGTCGTAAAGATTCTCCATTTTCTGTTTGAGGATTCTTTTTGCGTGATCCTGCTCTGTGCCGTTTGGAAGAGATAATACATTGTTAATTAATTCAGACAAGGATTCTCTAATCCAGCCATCAAAGATTGTGAAGACCTTTTTTGAGATAAATTCTACTTTCTCAGATGCAATGTCTACTACATCTGTAAAATTTTCATATTCAATTCGGTAAATTAGTGCAAAAATACAGTTTTCAGAAGTAGGATTTGTGAGAATTTCTGTTGAACGTGGACCTGCTTTTCCTTGAGAGACTTTGTTTTTTAGCCCAGTAGGATTTACAAAAAAACCATTCACGCCAATTTTATTTCCATCAACACCAGTTACGGTTCCAAATATTAGATTATGAAAATCTCCTTCTTCATCTTTCCTAGATGTAAAAACGAAATCACCTTCCTTTACTTCACCTTTTTTTCTTCCAAACATGAAATGTTCCTACATTTTTCTATATTTAATGGTTGAATCGACAGTCCTTAATATCGGCACTAGTTCAAAAATTTAGTGAATAAAAAAGAGATTCTTGAGAAATTCTCAGCAGATCCTCAGAGATATTATAATGTGAATCTTTTCGAAGACCAGGGATTCGAACGTAAATCGTGTAATGTTTGTAATAGATTTTTCTGGACTTTAGATTCTGAAAGAGACAAATGTCCTGATCATTCAGAGGATACTTACTCATTCATCGGAGAACCACCAACATCAAAAAGATTTGATTATACACAAGCATGGAAAGAGGTTGAATCATTTTTTGTAAAGAATAATCACACATCAATTAACAGATATCCAGTAGTTTGTAGATGGAGAGATGATCTTTACTTTACGATTGCATCAATTGTTGATTTTCAAAGAGTTATGGGGAGTAAGGTGGCGTTTGAATTTCCTGCAAACCCACTTGTTGTACCACAAACATGTTTAAGATTCAAAGATTTAGAAAATGTTGGTGTAACAGGTAGACACTTTTCATCATTTTGTATGATAGGGCAACATAGCATTCCAAATGAAGACGGGTATTGGAAAGATGAATGTGTTAATCTTGATTTTAATTTATTGACACAACAATTTGGAATTGAAAAAAAAGAGATTACATTTGTAGAAGATGTTTGGGAAGGAGGAGGATCTTTTGGTTCATCATTAGAATATTTTGTGAGAGGTTTGGAACTTGGTAATGCAGTGTTTACAGAATTTCAAGGTGACCTTTCAAATTACAAAACACTTGATCAAAGAATAATCGATATGGGGGCAGGTCTTGAAAGATTTGCATGGATTACAATGGGAACCCCAACTGCATACGATTGTTGTTTTGGTCCAATTACTGAAAAATTAATCCAAGATGCAGGTATTGATGCAAATTCCTCAGTATTAGTCCCATATTTTACTGAAATTGCAAAGAATTTGGAATTGTATGATGACTTGTCTCAAGTAAGGAAAAATACCATCAAATCGACAGGACTATCTGACGAACAAATTAGTCGTATCATTACCCCATTAGAGGGAATTTATCTAATTATTGACCACATAAGAACACTGATTTTTGCAATATCAGATGGTGCTCTTCCTAGCAATGTGGGAGGAGGATATAATCTTCGAATGATGCTTAGAAGAATTATTTCAACTATGGATAGATTGAAATTAAAATTTGACTTGGATGAGATAATTGATATTCAAATTGATTATTTGAAAAATACGTACCCAGAATTAGAAAAAACAAGACAAGATGTCAAAGAGATTATTTCAATTGAGACAGGACGGTACGATAGCTCAAAACAAAGAATGCAAAAAATTGTTAGTAAATTAGACAAACAGCCAAATGTTGAGGATTTGATACGACTGTACGAATCTGACGGAGTTACTCCAGAATATCTAAAGGAGATGAAAATTATTTCAGAGATTCCATCAACATTTTATGGAAAACTTGCCGAATTACACCAATCCAAAAAACAAAGAGAGCAAGAAAGTTTCCCATTAGAAGGAATTCCAGATACAGAACTTCTCTTTTATGGAGATGATCCAAGAGAATTTGATGCAAAAGTTTTGAAAACATTTGAAAATTTTGTAGTTTTAGATAGAACTGCGTTTTATGCAAGAGGAGGAGGTCAAGAGCCAGATCATGGAAAGATTGGAGACTGCGATATAGTAGACATTACAAAACATGGAAACGTTGTAGTCCATAAGATAAAAGGCGATATGCCAAAAAATGGGGAAACTGTATCATGCGTTGTAGATGCAAAAAGGAGAGATGGAATTACAAAGAATCACACTAGTACACATATCATCAACACTTCTGCTAGAAGTGTTTTAGGTTCATGGGTATGGCAACATTCAGCTTTCAAAGAAGAAGATCATGCAAGGTTAGACATAACACATCATTCTGCACTTACAGATGATGATGTTGAGAAGATTGAACAAGCTGCCAATTCAATTGTTGAAAAATCAATACCAGTGAAGATAGAAAATTTTGATAGAGGTGCCGCTGAACAAAAGTATGGATTTAGAATTTACCAAGGAGGAGTAGTTCCTGTAAAATCAGTTAGAATTGTATCAATAGGAGATTTAGATATAGAAGCATGTGGTGGAACACATGTAGCAAATACTTCAGACGTAGAAGAGATTAAGATTACAAGAACCAAAAGAATTCAGGATGGGGTTGTAAGGATTGAATTTGTATCAGGAGAAAGCGCAAAGGAATTTGTTAAGAAGAAACAGCAAGATTCAGAGAGTAGAGAGAAAGAAGATAAATTAAAAGAACAAGAAAAAGAAAAGAGAGTTGAGAGAAGACAACTTGCTAAAGAAAGAATTCCAATTATAGCAAAATCACTGTCAGAATGTAAAGAAGGAATATCCACAATTGAAGATATTATCATAGAATTAACAGAATCAGGAAAGGCAAACTTTTGTTATTCAACAAGTAATGACTATGATGACGTTTTTCATATTGGTTTAGGAGAAGTACTTTGTAAGGCAGACCCTAGATTGGTATATTGTGGATTGTTTGAAGAAGGAGAAAAAATTCGAGTTATAGTATATGCAGGCGATGTGATTTCAAAAGAAAAGAGTGCAGGAGAAATTGTAAGGAATATCTCACAGATTCTGGGTGGAGCTGGTGGAGGAAGTTCTAAGTTTGCTCAAGGAGGTGGAACTGATAAATCAAAGAAAGAAGATGCAATTAAAAATGCGAAGACCGTGATTCTTGAATAGGTAAACAAGATGGAATTAAACTGGAATCAAATAGATGACAAATGGAGAAGTAAATGGTATGAAGCCAAAGACTTTGAAACAGATCCTAATGATAAACCAAAAAAATTCATAACAGTCGCATATCCATATCCAAACTCACCTCAACATATTGGACATGGAAGAACATACACACTAGCAGATGTTCATTCACGCTATTACAGAATGAAAGGATTCAATGTCTTGTTTCCAATGGGATTTCATTATACAGGAACACCAATTCTTGGAATGTCAAAAAGAGTTCAAGCCAATGATGAAGAATTGATTGAAGCATTCAAGAATCTATACAATGTTCCAGAAGAGAAGATCAAAGAGTTTGTTGATCCAGTGAAGATTGCAGATTACTTTCACGAAGAAATTAAGGCAGGAATGATCGAGATGGGATACTCCATAGACTGGAGAAGAGAATTTACAACAATTATACCAGCATATCAAAAATTTATTGAGTGGCAATTTCGAAATCTAAAAGAGAAAGATCTAATCGTGCAAGGAAATCATCCTGTGGGATGGTGTCCAAATGATCAAAATCCTGTTTCACAACATGACACACTAGGCGATGTTGAACCAGACTTTAGTGAATATATTGTAATTAAATTCAATATTGGAGAGGAAATTATTCCTGTTGCCACACTTAGACCTGAGACATTATTTGGTGTGACAAATCTTTGGATAAATCCAGAGATTATCTATAAAAAAGTCAAAGTTGATGGAGAAACTTGGATAATAAGTGCTGAGTGTGCATACAAGTTAGAGTTTCTTAATAAAAAAATAGAGATTATTGAAGACATATCAGGTTCACAATTAATTGGCAAGAAAGTTCACAGTCCAACTAGTGAAGATGAGTTTCTAATTCTTCCTGCATCTTTTGTCACAGCAACCACAGGTACAGGAATTGTGATGTCAGTTCCAGCACATGCTCCATATGATTTTCAAGCATTAGAAGATATCAAAAATGGGAATTACAAAAATATTGAAGATTCATTACGAAATGAAGTTGAAAAAGTTCAGCCAGTTACAATAATTTCTACTGATGGATTGAGCGACATACCAGCTCAAGAAGTGATAAAGAGAATGGGAATTACAAATCAAGATGACCCAAAATTAGAAGATGCAACAAAAGAGATCTATTCTAAAGAATTCTATGAAGGAAAACTTAATTCCAATACAGGTGAGTTTGCAGGAAAGAAGATTACATTTGTCAAAGAAGAGGTAAAAGAATGGATTTCCAAGACAGGAAAATCAGACATTATGCTTGAACTAACAAATGAGTCAGTAAGGTGCAGATGTGGTACAGAATGTGTGGTGAAACTACTCAACAACCAATGGTTTTTGGATTATGCAAACAAAGAATGGAAAGCAAAAGCCCATGAGTGTTTTGAATCAATGAATATACTTCCAAATGATATTCGAACTGAATTTTTCAATGTGCTTGATTGGCTTCGAGAAAGAGCATGTGCAAGACAGCATGGATTAGGAACAAAAATTCCATGGGATAATGATTGGTTAGTTGAGAGTTTGGCTGATTCAGTAATTTACATGTCATTTTACACCATGGCAAAATTTGTCAATTCAGGAGAGATTTTAGCAGAAAACATGAATGATGAATTTTTTAATTATATTTTCTATGGAAATGGAAATTCGGAGATAATTGCAAAAAATGCAAAGATTACAATAGAAAAACTAGAAGAGATACGAAAAGAGTTTTTGTATTTTTATCCTGTTGATTCTAGGCATTCAGGCAGAGATTTAGTTCCAAATCATCTAACATTTTTTGTTCTAAATCATGTTGCGCTATTTCCTAAAGAAAATTGGCCAAAAGAGATTGTAGTGAATGGCTCGGTCTTGATGGATGGGAAAAAAATGTCAAAATCTATGGGCAATATTATCCCATTACGTGATGCTGTCAGGAAATATGGTGCAGATCCAATTAGATTATCAATATTAATCTCAGCAGAACTTTTGCAAGATGCTGATTTTAATGCCGAATCAATTTCAGGCATAAAAAATAGATTACAATCAATGTACGATGAATGTGTAAAATTTAACAATCCTGGAAAAATAGGGACAGAACCTGAAGATGTTTGGATATTAAGTAAATTATCAAAATTAATTTTTGAAGTTACAGAGTCTATGGAAAAGATGCGACTTCGTGAATCATTACATCATATTTTGTATGGATTTGACTCAGATCTCCAATGGTACATGAAAAGAGCTAGTGCAAAAAATAGAAATGATATATCAGGAGTTTTAAACAGAGTTCTTGCAACACGTATCTCCATGCTTTCACCATTTGCACCTCACATAGCAGAAGAGATGTGGGAAAAATTAGGGAATTCAGAGATGGTTTCAAGATCATCATGGCCAAAACAAGAAGAACAAACAGATGATAAAGCAGTTCAAAATGAAAGCTTACTTAGTTCAGTAATGAATGATATTTCAAATATTACTAAAGTGACAAAGATTACACCTGAAAAGATTATAATTTACACAGCAGATAGCTGGAAATCAAAAGCATATCATAAAATTCTAAGTGGAGTTAATTCAGGAGAAACAAATGTTGGTATTTTCATTAAAGAATTAATTTCTCAAAAGGAAACGGAGAATGTCAAAAAAGATCCTGACTTTGTAAAAAAGACATTAAAGGATATTCTCTCAGAACCAATGGATCTAAGAAGAACAAAGTTGAATGCAGGGGAGATTAATGAAAGTGAGACCATTTCTAATGAACTTTCATCATTAATTGAAGCAGATTACGGAATCAAACTTCAGGTGTTTTCAGAAAATGATTCTGAAAAATATGATCCAAAAAATAAAGCGAGAATGGCAAGACCATACAAACCTGCAATTTTGATTGAGTAAAAACTGGAATTGTATTTATTAGGTTAATGAACTAATTAGATCAAATGAAGATTGCAGTTATGGGAATGGGTGTTGCAGGAAGTTATCTTATGGCTAGACTGAAGGATTCCGAACACGAAGTAATAGGATATGAAAGAATGTTAGAGGAAAAACACGATTCAATTTGTGCATGGGGTACAATAAAAAAAGAATTAACTAATTTTTGTAAAAAAACTGGTAGAAATTTTAATGATTTTTTAATTCATGATGGTAAAAACATGCATGTTAAAATGAATAATGATGTGAAATTTGATATAGGTTTGAAAGGACTATGCACATATAACAAATTAGGATTGATTAAAGATTTCATTAAAGATTGCAATGTAATTTATGGTGAAGCCCCATCACTAGAAAAGCTTGAAAAAGAATACGATATGATAGTAGACTGTACAGGATTTCACAGAGTTTACCTACCAAAAATGGAGCAGGATTTCTTTTTACCAACATACGAGTATAAAGTAGAATATGAAAATGGAGTACCATATGATGATTTTTACATTGAACCATTCCCAGGTATGTCAGGATACTTTTGGTACTTTCCATTAGGAGGGAAATTTGCACATATTGGTGCAGGGGATTATAACAAAAACCATGTTAAGGCAACAGATGCATTTTTAGAAAAACATGGGGGTAAAATAGTTGCAACAAAAGGACGCCCAATTAGATTAGCAACTCCAGACAGATGCAAACCATATTACTCTGGAAAAGTTGTCGGTGTTGGAGAATCAATTGGAACAGTTTATGCATTATTAGGTGAAGGAATTATTCCATCTATGCAATGTGTAGATATTTTCTTAGAAAACATGCATGATTTCAAAGCATATGAAAAAGCTGTTGAAAAACACTACAAAGTTTATGCCAAAGTATTTAATTTTGTGAGAGCAAAAATTCACCATGATTTTAGTTTCTTAAAAGCATTGCCAGATTTTATATCAATATTCAGATACATGAAAAAGAATGAAGATAGATTTGGTATGCATATTAAAATTGCAGATTTAATGAAAGTAGCAAAAGCCTAAGACATACTAAGAGAACCAAATCCATCCTTTAAAGTTCGACTTGATTTCATATTATAATCATAAATTGTTGTAGAATAATCATCTAAGACTTCTTTCATAGAATCAAGAGATTCAGAAAGATAGAATCCAGGACAATCTCCAGTAAATTGGAATGTTGCATGAACACGTGCACGTCCTTTTTCATTTTGAGCCCATGTTGAAAATGGATACATGTAACAGACACCTGGACGTGTAGGATGTATTCCACACCCACCTTCACCATCAAGGAATCTACAAGAAATATGTGTACCATCATCATCTTCAGTTTCATCTATTTTTCTTTTGAGACTAACATTTGTCATTACAGAAAAACCACCTGACGGAGTAGGTTCATCATGAGTTGCAACTAGAGTTTCTTCTTTTATGAAATCAGATGTTTTTTGATATTTCATACCATGACCAATTTGTATTAAATCATCAGATGTGAGTGGTAAACGACCTTGCCTATCACAACAATTGTGACAATCAGGCCAATAACATTTCCATAGAATGTATTTTTTTTCTTTTGGTAAATATGGAATGTGAAATACAACGTTCTTTACAATTAATGAAAAATCTGTCACATCAGTATATTTTCCAAGAACAAAATCATGTAAAATTGGATCAACATCCCAATCTTTTTCAAGTAACTTTAATGACTCTTGGATTTCTTTTTGAGACATTATTTCTTATATTCATAAAGTTTGATATTATAATGTTGAGTGAAAAAGGCAAATATGCATCAGCCACTGAGAGTAGAAGATTTGTGTGGAAGGAAATTGTGTGGCCACTAATCATAGAAGTTAATGATGCAGAATTCTCTCTTGTACAATATCAGAAAAAGCGTGATGAGATATGTACAAAATATGGAATTTCAATTAGTGCATTATCAAGAGGATTAGCATCATTAATTCAAAGAGGATTGCTTTACAAAGAAAGTCAATCATACTTTATTCATTTTAGATTAATTCCATACATGCGATTAAAAGCACAAGTTGATTATGGGACCGCTCTGCATGAAATTAAGATAAGATAAGTTTACAATAATGAATATATTCAAACATTTTGTAATTTTCTATATAGCCCGGTAGTGTAGCGGCAAGCATAGGGGCCCCTGGAGCCTTTGACCTCGGTTCGAGTCCGGGCCGGGCTACTTTAATTAATTATCTAGAAGCTTGTGCGACTCTTTCTAATTCATTCTTCTTTTTTACAGAAGGAGCAGAAGGATCATTATTTGCAGCTAATATCAAGTGTTCTGCAATATATTCTTCAATTGGTTTTGGGTTTGAGAAAGTTGCTTCTTTAATTGCATCTGCAATGAATCGAAGTGCTAAATCAACACGACGAATTGGTGCAACATCAACGGATACATGATAGACAGTTCCACCATAAACGATTCTAGTTGTATCTTCATTTGGTGCAGAATTTTCTACTGCACGTACTAGTACCTCTACAGGGTTTTGACCAGTTTTTAGGTTTATGATATCAAATGCAACTTCTATAATCTTAAGTGAATGTTGTTTTTTACCACCTTGTCGTCCAGTGTTTTTTGCATATTTTTTACCAAAATGCATTAGTTTGTTTGCTAAACGTTCTACAATGTGAACATCACCTTTATTGAATCTCTTTAATGCAGAACGACCATAATCAATTGGATAGACTACTTGTTTTAAAGAAATTGAAGAAAGTACTTTATCACCAGATACATGTGTTTGAAGACCTAAGTCCTTAATCTCAATTCCAGTTGTATCCCATTTTCTAAATAGAAGTGATTTTTGTTCAGTCATATCTCTATCTTCTTGGTTTCTCTTTCTTGCCTAATACTAATTCACGTAATGATGTATTGTTAACTTTGAAAATTTTAAATCTCACACCAGGAATATCTCCCATTGCACCACCTTGAGTTGCACCCATTCCTTCAACATGTACTTCATCGTGTTCATCTATGTAGTTCATTGCACCGTCACGTGGAAGAAATGCAGTAATTGATTTGCCATTTTTGATTAATTGTACTCTAACACATTTTCTTACAGCAGAGTTTGGTTGTTTTGCTTCAACACCAACTTTTTCTAGAACTATTCCTTTTGCTTGAGGAGCACCTGCAAATGGGTTTGATTTTTTATCTAATCCTAATTCTCTTCTTTTGTAAGTCGAGATAGCCCAACGTTGTTGTTTCTTCTTGTTACGAAGATCTCGCCCTGCAAATAATCCTAAAGGTGATTTTGCCATTATTACCACTCGAAAGCTTGTTCCTTACTATTAATCATTACATATGTAATATTGAAATATCTTCGTGCAAGTAATCTTGCCTTCTCTGCATTACGACCTTCTCGTCCTACTACAACACCTTTCTTTGCACCATCAACTTCTACGTTAGCTTGGAATGAACCATCCAATCTTTCAGATATCTTAATTTCAGTAATGTATTTTTCGTTCAAAATATTTTTTAAAAGTTTGATTGGATCTTCGTTATACTCTACAAGTTCAACTGCTCTGTCGATTTTATTTTGGAGTGATTTGATATGTGCCCCACCCTTGCCGATTGCCAAACCCATTTTTCCTTCATTTACAACAAAGATAATTCTATCACGTTTTTCATCTTCAATACAATCGCGTGCAGTGGCTTTAGTGATAATTTGGAATAATGACATCAACTTCATTTGATCAGTTGTTAATTTGATTTCTTGTGTTATAGGCTTAATTTCTTGTGTCATTGTCATTCTAATTATTCAAAAAAATTTTTAGTCTCATTTAAACCTTGATTGGTTTTTGATTTTGGATAAGTTTTT
>CABXKZ010000013.1 GCA_902512865.1 uncultured marine group I thaumarchaeote
TGAGCTAAAATCAATTATTTTCTCATTTGGATTCTTAATTGAAAATATACCTCCGTGAGAAGCGGGAATATGCGAAATTGCGTTGATATTTGGGTTTATTTCCATAGTTTGAAATAAACTAATTCAGTATAGTATTCTTTTGGTTATTTTTCTAAAGGAATATTAACTGAAAATTGTCAAATTGGATCTATGAAAAAAAGAGTTGCTATAGTCGGAGTCACAGGTTCTGTGGGTCAAGAATTTGTACAATCGTTAGATAATCATCCATGGTTCGAAGTAACTCAAATTGCAGCATCTGAACGTTCAGCAGGAAAAATGTATCTTGATGCAATTAGGGATTCTAGTGGAATTATTGCATGGGATGTGAGTGGACCAATTCCAGAATATATCAAAAATATGAAAGTTTTAAAAATAGATGAAGTAAATGTTCAAGAATTAGATTTAATCTTCTCAGCAGTGGAATCAGAAGCTGCTAGAGATATAGAAACTAAATTTGCAAAGGATTTGCCAGTAATTTCAACATCATCTGCCTATAGATATGAAGAAGATGTGCCAATTCTAATTCCTGGAATAAATGATGAACAAGCTGAATTATTAGAAATTCAGAAGAAGAATAGAGATTGGAAAGGATGGGTTGCGCCACTTCCAAACTGTACAACTACAGGTTTAGCAATTACACTAAAACCATTACTAGAAAAATACGGTGCAAAAAAAGTAATGATGACTTCAATGCAAGCAATTTCAGGTGGAGGAAAAACTGGAGTGTCAGCAATGGGAATTACAGATAATATTTTGCCATACATACCAAAAGAAGAGAACAAAGTTAGAATAGAAACCAGAAAAATTCTTGGGAAACTAAAAGATGGAAAGATTGAAGATGCAGATATCAAAGTGAGTTGCACCTGTACAAGAGTTCCAGTAATTGATGGACATACAGAATCAGTATTTGTTGAGACAGAAAAAGAGATCGACCCTAGTGTAGCAAAAGATACGTACAATGAGTATAACAAAGACATTTCAGTTTCAGGATTACCTTCTGCACCAGAAAAATATTATGCGTTTCACGAAGATCCAACAAGACCACAGCCTAGAATGGAAAGAGAAGTTGGCGGCGGTATGACTACTTCAATTGGTAGAGTTGAAAAAGAAGAATTATTTGAAAATGGACTAAAGTATATGTTATTTTCACATAATAAAAAAATGGGCTCTGCAAAAGGAGCAGTTCTTTTGGCAGAGATGCTTTACAAAAAAGAGAAGATTTAATCTAAAATTTTAGAAATTTTCCAATAATATCTTTATTAAAGGTAGTAATTTCTAAGATTCCGGAGAATTAAATGGCAAAGATAGATAATCTTGATTTAAAAATTCTTTCAGAATTGAGTAATGATGCATCAGTATCAGTTCCAAAGTTATCAGAGAAAATTAATGTCAATTCATCTGTTGTTTATAGTAGAATTAAACGTCTTTTAAAACAAAAATTAATTCAGAGATATACAATAGATGTTAATGATAAAGAATTAGGATATGTAGTAAAATCAGTTACAGGAATTAATATGGATTCCAAAAAGCGAGACACAATAATTGATGAGTTGTTCAAAATTGAGGGTGTTAGAGAGATTTCAGAAGTTACAGGACGATTTGATATTATGGTTACAATGTATGCAAAATCATTAAATGAGATGCACAAGGTGGTTTCGGAAAATATTGGTAAAATTGGAGGGATCTTAGGTTCTGAGAGCTTTATAGAGATGAAAAGAAGGACAAAACCAATGCCTTACATGCCAAAGTAAACGCGTGATATTTATTTTTCCGAGGAAAAGAGATTACATGCAAGAAACAACTACAAAAATTAAAATAAAAACATACTATGAGTTAACAAAACCAAAAATTTGGTATCTCTTAGTTTTTACAGCATTTGGAACTGCAATAACTGCATCAAATATCTATAACATTGAGATTTCAATTGCGACCTGGGCCTTGATGCTTTTTGGAGTGGCTGCAGGTTCTGCAGCTGCTAATACTTTGACGAATTATCATGATAGAGATATTGATGAAGTCATGGAGAGAACAAAGGGAAGACCAATACCAAGTAAGAGGATTTTCCCTGCTGAAAAAGCAAGGGACTTTGGATTAGTTTTAGCAGGAATTTCAATTGCTTGTGCATTTGGAATTGCATTCACTACATCATTTTGGAACGGAATGTGGTGTGGTATTTTTATGGTATTTGGTTTGGCAGATAATATTGTCATTTACAGTCACGCATTAAAAAGAAAAAGTCAACTTAACATCATTCTAGGAGGATTTTCTGGAGGTGCACCTGCAATGATTGGATATGCTGCGGTAACACTAACTGGATT
The DNA here is from genome assembly GCA_902512865.1 of uncultured marine group I thaumarchaeote. The sequence continues at coordinate 2,358 of CABXKZ010000013.1, forward strand.
GTGGGATTTTGGATTGATCATGGCAGGACTAGTATTCATTTGGATCCCAATGCACATTTGGGCGTTAACATTACATTTTAGAGATGATTATCAAAAAGTCAAGGTTCCGATGTTAACTGCAGTATTATCTGAAAAGACATCAGCTAGAGTAATTGCTGCAACTACAGTGATGATGGTGGTGTTTAGTGTGGTACCGTTCTTTTTGACAACTGATACAGGTGAACCAGTAATGAGTGAAGTTTACCTATACACTGCAATAGCATCAGGTATCTTGATGGTTGTACTTAGTGCATGGGTTGTATCAAAACCAACTGAAAAGGCTTCATGGGTTTTGTTCAAATTTTCCAGTCCATATCTAGCAGTACTATTTATAGCATTAATGGTAGATTCCGCACTTTAAGAAAAAAAACGTATAACTTTTTAATACCAAATTCGGTCGTTCTACCATGGTTATAGAATTAGTTTGTAAAGACTACGGATATGACTGTGATTTTGTCGCCGAAGGTGAAAATGTTGAGGATGTTATGAAAGAGTTTGGTAAGCATTCAGATGAAGAACATGGATTATGGTATTCAGACGAATCACTAAAACAGATTGTTCAAAACAAATACAATACAAAATGATTTTAAGGTTTTAAAATAATTTTTCCAACTAATCCTTTTCCGTTAAGCATTTTTTCATGAGCATCTACTGCATTCTCAAATGTAAAAACAGAATCAATAATTACCTTAATCTTTCCTTGACCCATCCAGTGAAAACCTTCTTCCAACTCTGCACGGGTTCCCTGTGTAGAACCTAAAATATTAATTCCTTTGAAAAAGATATGACGTAAATCAGCTGGTGCATCATATCCAGTTGTAGCACCAGTTGTTACCATTGTTGAACCATATTTCAAAAGTGTAAGTTCCTTGTTGAAATGAGAACCACCAATGTGTTCAAAAATTACATCAATTCCGGGTGATCCACCATTTAGTTTTACAATTTCTTTGGTAATTGCCCTGACTTCTTTATGCCAATCATCTTTTCTATGATCAACAGCATAATCTGCTCCTAATTCTTTTAGTTTTTCTAATTTTTCGGGGCTTGCAGTTGCAATAACTGTACAGCCATACAGTTTTGCAATTTGAATACCAAATATTCCAACCCCAGAGCTACCACCCATTACAAGAACAGTTTGTCCAGGTCTAATTTTTGCCCTTCCAACTAGCATATGCCATGAAGTAAGAAGAGTCATCGAAGCCGCCGCTGCTTCATCATAACTAACATTATCAGGAATTTTTATGACATTGATTTCTGGTAGATGTGCAATTTCACAATATCCACCCCAAAGTGGACCAGTTTCAAATCCCCAAATTTTTCTGTCCCTACAATCATATTCTCTTCCAGAAGTGCATGCTGAACAAACACGACATGACATATTTCCATGTGAAACAACTCTATCACCAACTTTAATATTTTTTACATTTTCACCAACGGCGATTACTTCACCTGCTGCATCAGTTCCAGAAATATGTGGTAGTGGAACAGCCAAAGGTTTACCTCTCATTCCCCAAATATCATCATAGTTTAGTGCAGCAGCTTTTACACGAAATAATACTTCATTTTGTTTTACATTTGGTTCAGGAATATCTTTTAGTTTTAGAATTGATGCAAAATCATTATCCTTTGCATATTTTTCATAAACTAGTGCTTTCATTTTTTATTAATAATCATTCAAAGATATTTTATCAAGTTTTGGGATTTTTGCAATTTCAAAACCTTCTTTTCTTTTATTCAGAGGTCTCGTTGCATCAATTCCAAGTTTAGCAGTCTTAAGATTTTTCTGATCACTAGAAGGATCCAAGCTCGAACCACGAACATTTTTTATTAATACAATGTCCTTATCAGCCTGAAATCTAGTTGCCATTGCATATTCAACCTGGTCAGAGCTTGATGGATCAATATCATCATCAACAACTGTAACCATTTTTAGAGAACGATGAGATGCAAAAATTTCATTAATTATTTTTTTTACATTTGTAGAAGGTGTTTTTGATATTTGTGCCACAGCATGAAGCCAATGTGAACCTCCATTAGACAATATTACTTGGTTAGTTCTAGGGAACTTTTTCTTTATTATTCCATTAAGTTTTGATTCAATCGGCATTCCCATTAACAAATGATGTTCTCCAAATCCAGATAAAATATCATGAAAAATTGGATTATTTCTATAGTACATTTTTTCTAATTCAAAGAGTGGTTGTTCCCTTGGATGATCATAGGTACGCAACATTTCAACCATCCATTCTTTATCAGTTCTATCTTGGAGTATTTTTCCTTCCATAACAATTTCAGTGCCTGATGGGACATGCATTCCAGAATATGGACATTTTGAGAGGGTCAATTTTTTGCCTAATAACGAATTTGCTATATGAAGTTCATCTTTTCCCCAGTCCGCCTGATAAGCACCTGCAATAGATATTGCTGGATGAACACCTACAGTAATTGCAATTTTAAGATCTTCACCATGTTCTTTTGCATTAATGAAATTTCTATGTGAATGACGTCCCTCAACCATTCTAATTGAGAAATGTTTTCTATCAACTGGCATTAATCTATGAAATGCAGAATTTTGTGTTTTGAATTCATAGTTTTGAGAATAAACTATAGCAGATGTGATGAATGGTCCCGACTCTTTCTCAAAGTGAGTAACAATAGGAAGTTTCGATAAGTCATTTGATGTATTTTCAAAGAATTTTCCGCTATTGATAATTTTTGGTTTTTTTGCATTTTTGATTGAAGAGTAAATTGATTCATGTATTTTATTTTCTTTTGCATTTACTGCTAGTGCAAATCTTTTTCGCGTGCCAACTAAATTACTAACTAATTTGAAATTATTTTGTTTTATATTTTCAAAAAGCAATGCTGAACTTTTATCGGCTTTTGCAGTAATTCCTGCAATTTCAAATTTTGTTGAAACCTTTTTTTGGATAATTTTTAGTTCTTTAGATTTTTTTAGTTTGGATATATATTCACGTAAGTCTCCAGTCATTGAGTAATTTCTCCCATTATTTCATGCATTAATTGTTTTGTAGTGTTATTATCTAATGATCTTTCAAAATTTGCAGTAACAAGACATATGCCTTTTAAAAAAGATGAGATTTTTTCAGATAATAATTTCAAAAAAAGTTCTTCGGATTTAGTCGGTATAATAATGGAAGTTGATGGGACAGGTCCAGAGCTAATAGAGATTAGCATTGGACCAATTTTTGGAGAATTTTCAGAGATGGAGATTATCATTCCATTTTCAAAATTTAGCATGTTAACTAGGAAAGTACGATTCTCGTATGCAATTGTCTTTGTATTACAACCAGTTTCCACAACAAGACTTTTTCAATTATGCCTTTATTGCTATCGGTTCAGACTTTGCTTCGAATGCATCTTTGATTAGATCTCTTGCCTTTTTGATAGTTATGCGTTCTTCAGATTTTCTGAGTTCTTCAACAGTCTTTGTTTTTGTCCATCCTTCAGATACAGCAGTTTCTAATGTTGTTTTAACAAAATCAGATGATTCTTCTGCAACTTCAACAGGAGTATCAACAGGGGTATTCTTTGCATCAAATGCCTCTTTAGTTAATTCTCTTGCCTTTTTAATGGTCATGTGTTCTTCAGATTTTCTGAGTTCTTCAACAGTCTTTGTTTTTGTCCATCCTTCAGATACAGCAGTTTCTAATGTTGTTTTAACAAAATCAGATGATTCTGCTGAAACTGTTGCAACTTGTGCCACCTCAATAGTTTGAGATTTGATAGATGCTGCGTCAGCTTCAACTCTTGCTCGGAGTTTTGCCTTATATTTCAAATTACGTGGTTTAGTTCTTAATCGGTAACCACAGCATGGGCACCAAAGTCCTTCCCAGTTAATGAATATTTCACAGATTTGACAACGTCTTTGACCAGATGCATAACGCCCAGTGCCTACTGGTTTTTGTGCTTTGTATCTAGAACAGATTCCTTTACATGTCATTTTTTATCTAAATATTGTAGAATTTACAACTATATAAAACGGATCTAACAATTTTTTACAAAAAAATTGATTTTTTATGTAAAAAATTTATTGATTTATATAGAAAAATGAATCAATTTCAAAAAAAATGGAATTATCTATAAATATCTTTGTGTTTTCGGACTTTGTACTAGCCAGTAATTGAGAGTGGTAAAACATATTTTGAAATTCCACTTCTTCGTGAAATGATTTGGGCAGACAACATATCCCTTTTTCCACGTTGATTGTGATTTTTAATTTTGAATGTAGTACTTGATTCATCAACAAATTCAATTTCAAACTTGGAACAGAATTTCAAATTTAACATTTGAAGAATTCTATTAGCAGTTTTCATATCACCATTGCCAATTTTAACAATCTTTCTAGAAGCAGGTAATTCAGCCAAAATGGAAATCAAGTACTGGATTAATTTATCAAGTGAAACAAAAAATGCTCTAGCAATTTCATTTTCTAAATACGTTACAGAAACACCAATTCTCTGACCAGGGTCAATTCCTAGAACTAGCTTACTAGAGTTGGTAGATGAATTGAGCATTTTTGTTATAATTCCTTTTACAACAATTGGATCTTTACTAATGATTTCGTCAAATAGTATGGGTGTTGAGATTTGTTTTGGGGCCTCTTTTTCAGTAGTGACTATCAAATCACCGTCAAAATCATCTATTTCACTAGGCAATATTGAATCAAATGGAATAGATAATTCCTTGAAAATTTTGGATAGTTTGAAATAGGGTTTTCCATACTCTGTAGCGATTCCAATTTTTGCATTTTCTATACGAATAATACTTTTGGTATAACTAGAACAAATTTAGTAGTTTTGGGCGTAAATTTCCTACATAATTTGTCAAAAATTCTTCTAAAACAGAAAGATTGATTGTAAAAGTGAATAAAAGATTTTAGGCTTTTAGAATTGTCTCTACAGCACCATCTACAGCAGAATCAAAGTTAGAATCAATGTTTTTTTGAATTTCACTAATTTTTGATTCTCCATCTTGGGCAATTTTCTGAGATTCAGATTCTGCTTTAGATTTAGAGTCAGAAACGAGAGATTCTGCCTCAGAATTAGCCATTTTTCGTGTTTGTTCAAGAAGGGAATCAATCTCTCTTTGAGCAATAGAATTTAGTGATTTTTTCATATCAGCCAAACTAAGATTTACAGAGTCAATTTCAGATTCTAGTTCCGATAAGGATTTGATAATTACATCAACTTTGGTAGTTTGGCTCATTTTGATTTTTTCCTCTTATTCCATTATTAAAATCTTCAATTCGTGGTAAGTAGTAGGATCGCTCTTGCTAGATCGCCTTCGGATTCTGCTAATGCATTTTTGGCTGCTTCTTCATCAACATTTGCCTGCTGACATACAAGTGAGATATCATCATCGCTGAAAATTTGTACCTCTAATTCCTTTTCCTCTATATTTTCAGCCACTACTTGAAATATTGAATTATCTTTAGATTTCATTTCAGTAACTGAAGGTTTACTAATTATGATCTCTTTTTTGTCAGTCTTGATGATTACTTCTTGAACATTTTGAACCTCTTCCATATCAAGACCCATTTTATCCATCATTCTTCGCATCTCTCGATTGCCGCCACGTCCACCCATCATATTTTATCACCATCATTCTGAGATTTTAAACTATCCCGAACTCTAATTGCCATACCTCTAGATTGAGTCTTTATCATATTTGAAGAAAGAATGGATTTCCCAACAGCGATTATCTGTTTTTTGAAAAATATAGGCACGTCTGAGCCGATTTCTATCTTTGAACCACATCTTTTGACATGTTGGCAAAAAACTGACTTTCCCTGCTCAACAAATGGCTTTGAATCAGCATCGACTTCTATACAATAATCATTTACAAACTTCTTATTTTTTGAAAAACGTTCAGCACAGTAAATGGACATTGCAATTCCACCATCAGTACGCGGAGTAAAAAATAACAGACCATTATGATATACGGCTCGAATTCTACCGGTCTTTTTTGACATTTTGAAATCTATATCCTTTGGAATATTCTTTGATACTCCATTTCCAAATAATGCATCAACTGAATGTGAGATTTTTTCGAATCTGTCCATGGGATTTGAGAATTATTTCGTAAATATTAGTCTGAGTGAAAAATGATACAAAAAGTATGAATTTAGGCACAAAAAATGGCTCAAAATGATACTAATCGTACATAAAACACATAGATTACAAAAAAAGACATGTTTTTAACTAAAAACCATATATTTATTAATTCTATATAGTAATCCGGGTTATGGTAGATAAGGGTCAAATAAGAAAAATTCAGTTTACAGGAAAATCATCTTACATTGTATCATTACCAAAAGATTGGATTAAAGACCAAGGTCTAAAACAAGGAGACCAAGTTACAGTTGGAAGAAACGGAAGTACCACATTAGAAGTAAAGCCAGTTAATTTTGAAAAATCTTCAGGAGATGAATCTTCTAATCTTATAATTTCACCAGATGATGACAAATCTGCAATAGTTAGAAAACTCATAGCGCTATACTTTTTGAACTCTAAAACAATCAATGTAAAACCAAAAATAGGAACACGAATTTCTCCAACTCATAGAATTGCAATCAGAAATGCTGTCAAAAAGGTCCTAATGGGTTCTGAAATTACAGCAGATTCTACAGATGGAATAACTGTTCAAGTGTTGATCAACTTAATGGAATTATCAGTTGATGGGGCTTTCAAAAGAATGCTATCTATGGCAAAGTCCATGCAAACAGATGCTTTACTATCTCTAAAAGAGAATAATGATGAACTGGCACGAGAAGTCATTAACTCTGATGACGATGTAGATAGATTTGGTTTCTATATAATTAGACAATTAACAATAGCAATTGAAAATCAACACATGCTTGAAGAGATGGGCTTTAAAAATTCAAGAGATTGTTTAGGATATCGAGTCATTGTAAAAAATATAGAAAGAATTGGAGATCATGCAGTAACCTTGGCACAAGATGCCATAGATATCAAAAAACCGATCAAAGGTAAAATAATGACCAGTATTGAAAAAATGAATGAATTTGCACTAACAGCCATAGACAATACATGTTTGGCTTTATTCAAAAATGATTATTTAGAGGCTGAAAATGCAATCAGCGAATCAAGTAATATCAAGAAATATGAAGATGGTGTTCTAAAAGCCCTAGAGCAATCAAAGAACTCTGAAGAGGTTTTTAGAGTTAGAAGAATTGCTGAAAATATACGAAGAATTGCTGAATATGCAAGCGATATTGGAGAAATTGTTCTAAACATGAATATTGAGAAAGTCACCAAGAAAAACTAGAGATAATTTTGAAATCATGCATTTTAATCACATATGTGAATGAAAATATCAGTTCTGAGGCAAAATCACTGTGTGAGGCAGCCCAATACAACGTACTTTACACAATAAAAGTAGAAAATTTACAAAAAAGACAATACGGTATTACCGAATCAAAAATTGAGGAATTAGAAGAAAAAATTGAGAAATTAAAACCAGACGTTATAGTATTTGATGAACTTTTGAAACCAAATCAAAATTACAGCCTAGCTGCAAAATTAAAGTTAGAAATTGTAGATAGAGAATCCTTAATTTTAGAAATTTTTGAAAGTAGAGCAAGTAGTGCAGAATCAAAGTTGCAAGTAAAATTAGCACAACTACGATATGAAAGGGCAAGAGCTAAAGAACGAGTCAGACTAGCAAAAGGTGGAGAACAACCTGGCTTTATGGGAATTGGTAAATATGATATTGATGCATATTACGATGACATTAAAAATAGGGGTAAAGTAATTAAAGGAAAATTAGAAAAAGCGGGAAAACAAAGAGCACTGCACAGACAAGGAAGAGACAGATTAGGATTTAAAACAATTTCATTAGCAGGTTATACATCTTCAGGAAAAACTACTCTATTCAACAATGTAACGGGTGAAACAAAAGAAAGAAGTGAATCATTGTTTACGACACTCACAACTACAACACGAAGATTAAAGCTTGGAAGAGAAATCTCATTAATTACAGATACAGTAGGTTTTATCAGTAAATTGCCTGCATACATGATTGATGCATTTAGATCTACATTAGAAGAATTACTTTTTACAGACATAATTTTGTTAATGATAGATTCATTAGATGATGATGAATTAATGAAAAAGAAATTTTCTACTTGTCATAAAACACTAGTTGAATTAGGAGTAGAAAGAAAAAATATGATTTTTCTATTTAACAAATCAGAATCAATGGATGATAAAAAAATATTACATATTATGAATAATTTAAAAATTGAGGAAGTTGAGAACTGTTTAGACATATCAGCACTTACTGGGAAAAATCTGGTTGAACTAAAACAACTATTACAAGAAAGATTTTATGGAAAAATTGAATAAAATGAAAATCGAAGTTTTAAGAATTGGACAGAGAGTGATACGAGATGACAGAGTCACAACTCATGTTGCATTAGTAGCTAGAGCATTTGGAGCATCAAAGATTTACATGAATGAAGTCGATCCTGAGATTGAAAATACTATTAAAAAAATGAATAAGACATGGGGAGGAGAGTTTGAGGTAGAGTTTTTTGAGGATTGGAAAAAAGTTCTAAACTCAAAGATTGATGAATACAAAATTGTCCATTTGACAATGTATGGAGAGAAAATTGATGATGTTGCAAAAGACATTAGAAAAAATCAAAATATTTTGATTGTGGTAGGGGCAGAAAAGGTGCCTAGAGCAATATATGAGAAATCTGATTATAATGTCTCAGTTTCAAATCAGCCACATTCAGAAATTAGTGCATTGGCGATTGTTTTAGATCGATTATACAAAGGAAAACAATTTGACATTAAATTCAAGAATTCAATACGAAGAATCGTTCCTACTAAAAAAGGGAAAAAAGTAATTTCAAAGTAAAAATAGAGGGCAGAATGTGAGAAAATATGGTTGACAAGTATGAAGACCCTTTTGTAAAGATTGCAGCAATGATTGGAGGAGATGAATATCTCAAAGTTGCACGCTCTCTGTTAAAGACAGAAGATGCAACAGATGAAGAAATTGCAAGTTCAACAGGTCTCAGAATTAATATGGTTAGAAGAGTATTGTACGATTTGTTTGGAAAGGGTTTGATTACAGGTGTTCGTGTAAAAGACGAAAGAAAAGGTTGGTTTGTCTATAGATGGCGCTCAAGAAGAGATGAGGTTGAAAATTTCATAGAAAATCAGAAAAAGAAAATCCTCAATAGATTACAACAAAGATTAGATTATGAAAATTCTTCAGACTTTTACCATTGTGGTAATGGAGATTGTTCAAGATCAACATTTGAAGATGCATTAGACCAATTTTTCAAATGTCCAACGTGTGGTCAAGTTCTAAATCTCAAGAAAAATGAAAAAATTAGAAAAAACTTTTCAAAGAAAATTGATAATATGAAAGGCGATTTGCGAGTTTAGAATTTATAATTTAAGACAATTTCATTTGTGTTTTTTTGAACTTTTTTTAATTTAAAAGATGATAAGTTTTTGGTTGGTTTTAAAATTCCTTCAAATAGATTAACAGAATTTTCTGAACCTAAAACAAAAGGAGCTATTGTAACAATTATTTCATTAATTAGATTATTTTTCAAAAATGAAAGATTTAATGTACCACCACCCTCTACTAATATTTTCTTAATTCCTTTTTTACATAAAATTGGTACAAGTTTTCTTACATCAACTTGATTTTTTCCACATACAATTACATCTAAAGGTAAATTTTTTAGACGGCTGAAATTTCTTTTTGAGACAAGTTGAGATGTTACAATTATTGTTGGAATATTTTTGGCTGTTTTAATTATTTTTGAAGTATTTTTTATTGTACCATGTGAATCAAGAATTATTCGGATTGGGTTTTTACCTTTAGCATGCCTAACTGTTAGAAGAGGATCATCTTGTTCAACAGTGTTTTTTCCAACTAGTATAGCATCAAATTTAGAACGAAGTTTGTGAACTCTTATTTTATCAGATTTAGAAGAAAGAACAACTTTATTGTTTCTTTGACCAATTTTACCATCAAGAGTCATTGCTGCACTCAACACAATCATAGACTTACAATTTTCCATTTACAATTTTTCCTCCAATCATTACAGCATTAATTGAGTTTTCAGAAGCCCGATGTACTATAGATGCATAGACATTATTCATTGGTTCCAAATCGAGTGAATTTTTGTTAATAAATAGACAATCGGCAAAATAATTTTCTTTTATGCAGCCAATTTTCTGATTGAGCATTTTACCAGCGTTAACTGTAGCCATTTTTAGTATTTGTTTTGGATCAAATCTACTTTTAGACATACCCATTGTAACTTTCCATAAATAATCCATCTCTCTAAAAATATCGGGTGAATTAATCATCACATTATCAGTTCCAATTGTAATATTACAACCAGATTTTTGCATTGATGAAATGTCAGGGATTCCTTCTGCTAAAGATGAATTTGCACGTGGACAAATAACTATACCGCGTGTATTTTTTGCTGCTAATTTTAGATCATTTTTTGTTGCAAAAGTCATATGAATCAGAAATGATGGTCGTAGTAACATGGCTCTTTGAATTTCTGATTTTGCAGTTAATTTTTTCGAAGTATTAACACTATCTTTTGTTTCAGCTGCATGAATTGCACGTATTTTTTTTGTTTTTGCATATGATTGAAGATTAGAATTGCTATTTTCATTTGTGCCACTAATTCCAATTCCATCACAGTTTTTCAGTAATTGAGTTAATTGTTTGATATATTCCTTAGGTAAGGACATGTTTTGTTTAATTTCATTTTTAGTATTGTAATACTCAATTCTTCCCAAGATTATACAACGAATAGGGATATTATCTAAAGCAGATTTTAATAATAATACACCATCTAGACCACCTTCTCTAAAATCAATGAAAGTTGTAATTCCTTTTTTTATCATTGATTTTGCAGAATTTTTCATATATTTTGATAGAGATTTTTTTGATGTTTCTTTGAGTAATTTCTGCTTTAGGCCAATCATGGGATGAATTTTAGAATCAACATCTGCATCAATTGATAGATCTTTTCCTATTGAATCAGCTATATGCGTGTGTGAATTGATAAATCCAGGAATTAATAGTAAATTGGAACAATCAATAGATTTTTCTTTTGATGAAATTTTTTTAGAAATTTTTTTAAAGATTCCATTTTTAATTTGTACGTCAGTTGATTCTATGTATTTTAACTCAGTTCCATAAAGTATACTAATATTTTTTAGAATCAATTTAATTCATAAATCTCAGGTTTTTCTTTTCCTGAATCTCTAATTTCTCTTATTGTATCAAGAGATTTTGTTGCGAGTTTTACAGCATCTCTAGATGTTTGTGCTGTACCTATTCCACAATTTAGTTCAATTTCAAATTCATCTTTACTTATTTTGATAAAGTCTTTTGCAAAGATTTTGAATTCAGAGTTTGTTACAACCATGAAATTATCTCCACCCATAAAAAATGTAAGTGAGTTTTTTGAAAGAAAATATTCTGACATTCTTGAATAAATTTTAAACATTAGAGACGAGGTATCATAAGGTGACATTTTCTGTTTTCGTTTAGATGTTAAATCATCTACATCTAGATGCATAATTGTAACAGAATGTTCTAAATGACCATTTAATGTTCCAAAAATTGAATATTGTTCGTTAAGAAATTTTTGTGATTTTTTTGCTTCGTATGCATCTAGATTTGCATCATATGGATTTTCACCATAACCAATTGACATAGAGAGTTTTACATCAAATAAAGACTCTAATTCCTTTTGTATTACAATATGTTCATCAAGTGAAAGACCATTTGTGACTGAAAAATATTCATCAGAGCGATTAAGAAAAACAAGACAGTTTTTCTTGGAGAATAATTCTTGAAGTTTATTGTACAATTGTGATTGTAACATTTGTAATTCATGTTCACGGTCACTTCCTAAAGTAAGAGTCCATGGTCCATATCCAGTAATTTTCATTATTGTTAGTTGAATCATTTCTCTATTTCCTTAATTTCATTATGAAGTTTGAATACTGCATTAACTGCATTTTCAGATACAGGTCTAATTCTTGCATATGCTTGTCTTTCTGCCATACCAGGACCTGAAATTCCAAGTGATACAGGTTTTTGATGTTTTATGGATAATTTAGCTATATTTCTTGCAGTTGAATGAGCTATTACTTCATCATGTTTTGTTTGTCCTTTGATGACTGCACCCAAAGTTACTACAGCATCAACATCATTTTTTTGTAATAACTTGTCAATGATTAATGGCATGTCAAAGATTCCAGGTACATGACTTGTGTGTATGACATCAAGATCTAGTTTCTTTGCAGTTTCTAATGCAACATCATACATTCGTGATGTGATTTTTTGATTAAATTCTGCTACCACTATTGCAATTTTCAAAATTAATTCACCTTAGAGAATTCAAGTAATTCCTTACCATCAATAAAAGGAATTGCATTTTCTTTTGCATATTTTTCTGCTTTATCCACTGACAATGCAGAATATGTTTCAGAGTCCATCATTTCACATATAGCAGTGATTGGAGAAAGATTTGCCAATTGAGTCAGATATACTGACATTTCAGTATGACCAGTTCTAGAAGAAAGAAGACCATTTGAGGCAATTAATAGTGGAACATGCCCAGGAGTTTTAAAAGTTGAATTAAAGAATTGTTTTGGATTTTCTTTTTGGTATAATGTAGACATTTCTTTAATAGTTAATGCTCTATCTCTATCTGTAATTCCAGTGTAAGTTTGTTTATGATTAATACTAATTGAAAATGTTGGATGATCTCCATACGGTGCAGTGCCCATAATCATTTTTTTTGATTCTTCATCAAGTTGGTTTGATAAAGATAACATGTTGTGCATGTATTTCAGCTGTAATTTTTCTGCAAGCAAATTATCAATTGCAAGACAAATTAATCCACCAGCATGTTTTCTCATTCTAACAATATGTTCAGGAGTAACCAATTCTGCTGCAACTACCATATCAATTTCATTTTCACGGCCATCAGAATCATGAATCATTACAAACTCACCACGTTTTAATGATGAGATTGCAGAATCAAATGTCATATTAAAAATTAATTTTTAGTTATTATAAAGTTTACTAGATTCTTAGTTATTACCAATTTATTGGTAAATAATATTCATTTTAAGATGTATTTTCCTAATACATCAGTCTCAATGTTTAGATTATCATTGATGTTTTTTGTTTTAAAATTAGTAATTTGTATTGTGTGAGGTATGAGACAAACAGAAGCTAAATCATTTTTAACGTCAACAACTGTTAAGCTTATTCCATCTAGAGCAATAGAACCTTTTTTGACAACATATTTTTTGAGTTTATTTGGAATTTTGAACCAAATTTTAACTTCTTTTGGTTTTTTCTCTATTTTTTTAATTTGGGCTACACCATCAACATGACCTAAAACAAAATGTCCCTCTAATCTTTCACCTACTTTTAGACTTCGTTCTACGTTAACTAAACTTCCTACTTTTAGATTTCCTAAGTCTGTTTTTTTCATTGTTTCATCAATCATTTCAAAAGTACAGATATTTTTTGTAATCTTTGTTGCACTAAGACATACACCATTCAATGCAACACTTTGACCAATTTTCAATCCTTTAGAATCTTTACCTAAATCAACAGATACCTTGATTGCACTACGACTGTTTGTGTTTTGTTCTATTTTCTTAATTTTTCCAGTACTAGTAATTATTCCAGTGAACATGTTATATCATGACATTTTCTGTATAAATAATGTTTAGATAATTTCTAGTAATGCTTTAGCACGTTTATAATGAACTTCATCAATCATCTTTCCATCAACTACAATTGCACCTCTTCCCTTCTTTGTTGACTTTTCGTATTCTTTGACCACCAATTTAGACCAAGAAATTTCTGAAGAATTAGGGTGGAATATTTTATGAGTTGTCTTAATCTGATTAGGATGTATGATACTT
>CABXKZ010000014.1 GCA_902512865.1 uncultured marine group I thaumarchaeote
AAATGCAAATTCTGTTTGTTGTCCACTACCTGAAATATTTGAAAATCTAGCAACTGTTAACCCTGTTTGTTCTTCTGTAAATGTAAAGTCTGTAAAGTCTGCACCAATTTTTGCAAATCTGTCTTCAGAAAAAATTGTTTTACCATCTTGTAATATTGTAAATGTGTAATCAGAATTTCTAATTGGACCCAAGTCTGTCGTATCCCTAAATGTGTAAATGAATCTAATACTTTCTCCAGGAATGATTACTTTTGGATCCCATGTTAGATCCACTTGATACTCTTCACTAAGTGTTAAAGTCCTTAGTGGAAATTGTATCTCTTTTCCTTTGTTAAGAATTAAATCAATTGAATTGGGTAATATTACAGATGAACTATCTGCTTCCATATTTTTTAATTGATTTTTAATATGTCTTATATGATCTGGTAACAAAACGAAATGAACTATACGATTGTCTTCTTCAGAATAATCATCTATGAATATGGATGATTTGAATAATTCTATACCATTGCTTGTTCCAGAATAATTCGGTGAAAGAAATTCGAGTGTGTTTTTTGGAAACATTATTTCAGTATGTATTACATTTGTATGTGAAATGTTTGTTTCAGAAAAATCAAACGGAAAACTGATTTTTGCTTGATTTGCTTTTGTATCATACTCAAAACTACTAATCTTATCATAATAGGATTTTACTCGAAACTCTGTTTCTTTTTCACCCGTATCTTCTTCATAGTATTCTACAAAAGTCACACTAACTTGTACCTCAAACTCAACATCACTAAGAATTCCAATCTCATCTTGTGCGTCAAGTGTAATTTTGAATGTGTATATTCCTCCTTCATTAAAAATTGGCCCAGTTATGATTAATGGGGTTTCATCAGTTTTTTCCCACAGACCAAAATCATTTCTCTCTCCAGAAATTTCAATACTATTTTTATCAGTTACAACAATTTCTGGATCAACTTCTAAAATTAAATTTCCATCTTTTGCGTAAAACCATTCATCTAACATTAGTTGTTTATCATTAAAAATTTCAACTTTGAAACTAGCATTTGTAATGGTTTCACGATTTGTATGATCGTACGCATCAATTTTTACTATTTTTTGATCTGATTTGTAAAAATCTGATGGGAGTAATTCTACTGTAACTTTGACTTGTCTATCATTTGTAAAAATTAGTGGTGATGCTTCAATACCTGCTCCATGACCAAATGCTGTGCCAATTGAAAATGTTACAAAAAAAACTAACAGTAATGATAATATGATCTTCATATTGTAAAATTGTCCTCACTCTTATTTTACTTAGTGGAGATTAACTCATCAACTCTTCTCTTATCTCTTACACTTTTGACATAAAATAATGCTGTTGCAATAATTCCTGCAGCAATAATCGGTGCAACTAATTCAACATACATTATACTTTCAGATGTTTCTTCTTGAATTACTATGCTTTGACTAGGTACTGCACTGATTGAAACTTTACCTAGTTTCCCTCCACGTTGTTCTACAAACCAAATATCTCCATCATCGTCAGCAATTACAAATTGTGTAAATGATCCTTCAGTTGGTATTGTAACTTGAATCATTTGTTCACTACTTTGATCATATACAACCAAACTATCTATGACATGCTGTGCAACCCACATGTTATCATATTTGTCAAATGCCATTCCAAATGGTAATGATTCTGGATTTGCAATACTTACTTTCTTAAAATCCTCTAAAATTGGATTAAATTTTGTTATTGCAGGTCCAATATGTTCTGCCACCCAAACATTTTCTTCTTTATCAATCATTAATGCAAATGGTTCTGCCATTGGTTCTTGAGGAACAAATTCAGTCATTTCTTTTGTGTTTGCATCAATTTTTCCAAGTTTTCCTACTAGTGATTCTGCAAACCATACATTATCTGAACCATCTATCTCTATTGCGGTTGGACCTGCTTCAGGAGTGATTGTATTGATTATTTTGAATTTCTTTGTAGTTTGATTGTATTCTAAAATTATTGATTGATCAATTACTGCCACCCAAACATTATTTTCACTATCAACTGCTACAGATGTCGGAAGTGATTTTTTACTAACCAAATTAAACTGTGGTAGTTTTATTATTTCAAATTTTTCAGTTTTAGGATCAAAACTTCCAATTTTTGAATTAGGTGTATCTGTAAACCAAATTTTTCCATCCTTACCCATATCCATGAAAATTGTTGTTAATCCATCAAACGTGTATGATGTAAATTTTTCATCTTCTATTGAAAACTTCCACAACCGTGGTTTTTGTGCATCAGAAATCCAAATGTTTTTTCCGTCATAAACTGGAAATAGTGGAGCTGCATCATCTGCTGGGAAATCATACTCGGTAATTTCAGTTCTAATATCCCTTAATGATGGTTTTATCTGAATATTGAATATTACATTTTCATTAGAGTTTTCTACTCTTTGAGCTTCTAATTCAATTTGCCAGTTTCCTGCAAATCCAAATGTTGTATCTGCAGAATATTTTATGATTGAATTTTGTGCATCTTCAATAACTTCAGCTTCAATTGGCGCTATATTTTTTTGTGGATTTGAAACTTTAATCTTCAAACCAGAAATATCTTCAAGCGGTTTATCATCAAACGATGAAATTATTACTGAGATTGTATTTGATCCAATTCCTGCTGGTAATACTTTAACATCAAATTTTGCATTTTCAGAAAATAGACTTGATTGATAACCAAATGTTCCTTGTATTGCATCTGCAGATTGAATCTCTCCTGCAGGCAATGAAGAATTTACTAAAAGTGCAACAACTGCTAGTAGTACAATACCTAATCCTGCTTCAAATTTTAATGGCTTGCTGATCTTCTTTGAAATATCTAATTTCTCAAAATCATATGTATTTTTTAGGAATTTTACTTGATACAATCCGCCAAATGCAATCATTATTGTGGCAATTCCAATTTTAATTAAAATTAATTTTCCATACGTAGATTCTGTAAGGGAACCAACATTATCATCTAAGAACCATAGTAAGGTTGGACCAGTTATGATTAAGATTCCAATTGCTATGATGAATAATCCTGAAAATCTTGGAATCAAACTTAGTGTAATCTTCTCCTTTATTGAATTATCAATTTTTGCAATTGTTGGAAGTACCACAAATGCAAAAAATATTACTCCACCAATCCATATTGATGATAATAAATTATGAGCATAATCTAAAATCCATGGGGCATCTAATTCTGTTGATGCACCATGACCCATCATTGTGGTAGTTGCAATCAAAATTAATGATGCTACTAGTAATGGAATTTGTCCTTTAATTGAAATTTCTTTTTTCTTTTCCATCCAAAACCAAATTCCAATTACAATTATAGTAATAATCATTCGAATTAGCCATGTTGTACCAAATGTAGTTCCAATAACCTCTAACGGTGATACTTCTAATCTCCATGTCTGAACACCTAACATTATGAAATTTGATGCAAATGTTGCAATTACCCCATAGCCAATAATTTTTGAAAATTTCACTTTGAATTGTCCATGGATATCACCAAAAACTTCTCTGAATCTAGTTTGTTGTGATGACCAAATTGTAATTGATACTATTACTCCTCCAAGAACAATTGTTTGTCCTACTAATCCTGGAAATCTTGCAATTGATTCTGGAATGAATGTAGTCTCTGAACTTTCTTGTGTTTCTAATAATGATGAATCAATTTTTACATCACCCACTCCAAAGACTATAGCTGCTTGAACTAAGTGACCATCAACTTTTGATAAAACTTTGCTAGTTATTGTGTAAACTCCATCCTCAAGTGGTTGTGTAGTAACTATAAGCGATGTTTCTCCATCATTATATGCTGTATCTCTATTATCAATTTGATTTCCATTTGCATCATACACTTTAAGTTCTGAAAAACCAATCTCAACAGCTTCTGAATAATTTGTAATAACTTGCATTGTACCTGCTGGTGTATTTTGACCTTGTCCGGGTTCTGAATCTAACAAAAATGGGTGTGCACTGGCTAATGGGAATCCTAAAACAAATACTAACACAGGAAGAATCCAAATTTTGTTCAATTGTATCAAATCTGTATACTTATAATTTAAAGAAATACCTGTTCGAAATTTGTACTATCTTAGTAAAGATAATAATGTAAGAATTGATATGATAATTGTTGAAAAAATCTTTTTTTTTATTGAGCATTCTTCTTCTTTCAGGTTTTGGAATGTCCTCGGCATTTGCGCATACGACTATTCATATTGAACAATATGAAATTGAGGCTGGTTGGGGAGAAGAACCTCCAGTTGTTAATTTACCAAACAAAATTGTAATTGAGGTTGCAGAATCTGGAGAAAGAGAAGGACTAAGAACTGGAGTAAATAGTGCTTTCAAAAGCATGACTGCAACACTAATTTCTGGTGGTGCAACTAAAACACTTGACATTAATTCCGATCCACGTCCTGGACATTATTATGCAAAAATTCTACCTACCAAAACAGGTTCAATGTCTGTAAAATTAGTAGGTGAATTAAACGGGTTAGCAGTTGATGTTGTTATTCCTATTGAAGATGTTGAAAGTCAATCAGTTATTGCATTTCCGCCAGTTAGCGGCTCATCTTCTGCCGGTGAAATTGGTGCAGTAAAAAATGCATTGTCTTCATTGCAAAAAGATGTGTCTAATCTGAAATCAAATGTTGGTGAAGTTAGTCTAACTGCTGGTGGTATAGACATACAAAATGCCTACAACTTTGGTGTTTTCGGTTTATGTCTTGGTACAGCTGGTGTAATCTTAGCTGTAATTGCTATGATTCGTCGAAAATAAAAAAAACTGATAGACAGAATTCTAGTTAGACGATGAAGTTCATGTTATGACACGTTAAGGGACTATCTATCATTTTATTTTTACAATTTTTATTATTATACAAATTGGTACATACTACAGTTGTACTAGAAAAAAAATAAAAATAAAAGGAAAAAAAGTCTTGTCTATATTCTTGGCATAAAGCTAAGTCTTGATTTTGCTGATACTGCAATTATTGAAACAATTGCTACTGCAAGAATGACTGCTGCTATTGCACCAAATTCTGGAACTGCTTGAGCTGAATTGGTTAAACCAATTGGACCTGTCTTGTCGTCACCTGGCATACCAAATCCTTGGAATGTTACTGTAACATCAATTGGGTTGTCATCAGATGCATCTGCACTAAGTGCTGATGTAGTGTGACTACCTGTTCCATCATGTGAGTGATTACCACTCTCATCTAGAACTGTTTCACCATTTTGAGTTGCAACAATATCATAGTTAACGTGTTCACCGCTAATTGTAACATCAATTGCTACTTGTTCACCTGCTTTTGCACCATCTGCTACATCAATTGAGATATTTGCGGCAGTTAGTGTTTGCATTTCCATATCACTATGATCTTCTGCTTCTTCAGCGTGTTCATCACCGTGATCGTCGTGACTTTCTTCTTCAACAATTACTAATCCTTCCATCCATGGATGTACCATGCAAAAGTAAGGATATTCACCTGCATCAAGTGCTGGGGTTGTATATGCACTGTTCATCATAACTAATGAACTGTCCCATGCACCACTTGGTCCATCAGCTGGAGTTCCTGCTGTGGATGTGTGTGCTGCTGAATCGTTGTTAGAGAATGTAACCATTCCACCAACACCAATGGTAACTGTAGCTGGGATGAAACAATCTGGTTCACATCCCGGAGTCGAAGAACCTTGAGCGTTCTCTACTGTTGCATTCATTGAGTGTTCAGCAAATGCACTAGGTGCTGCAGTCATTCCGATTGAAACAATTGCAAAAAGAACGAATAAGGAACTTAGAGTCTTGTTATTCATTAGGTTAATTCCGGAATTAGACAATAAAAATGATCTCCAGAATATGATGTTTTTATCGACTAATGTACTGCTTTGATTTTTATTAAAACAATTTTTATGCCAATTTGTGAATAATACATTCCTGATCACCGCACTTTTGATATTCCCCTTATTCCTTAGTGGTGTTTTTGCACACCAATCAGATTCAGTTGGTGATTATAGAATTGAGATTGACTGGAAGAATAAACCAATTGTAACTGGAGAATCAAATGCCATAATTGTTTATGTCAGTGAAATGGACAAAAGCAAAGAGGCTGCAGATCAGCCATTTGATTCTGAAAAAGGGGTCGAGGGTTTACGAAAAACTTTGAAAATTCAACTAGTAGTTGATGCTGAATCTATTACTATGCCATTACAAACAACTGATGTTCCAGGTAAATACGAATCACCAATCACTCCTACATTTTCTGGTTGGTCACAACTAAACTTTCTTGGAACAATTAATGAACAAAATGTAAATCTTGCAATGCATCCGTTAAAAGTTGAAGAGCCATCTGTCTTACAATTTCCTGTGATAGAATCGAACACAGTTGAAGTTGGTGACTTTGAACGTGAAATTAATGATTTACGTGGTGATATAAGAGAATTACAAGAAACAATTAACGAATTAAAAGAACAATCATCTGATGATAGTTCTACAATTAGTTATGTTGCAATTGTATTAGGTGTTATAGGAATAGCAATTGGTGCAGCATCATTTGCAAAGAAAAAATAATTTTATTTTCTAAGTTTCTTTTTGATTGCTGTAAATAATATGGCTGGTGCTACAAAGTACATTCCTACATTTAGTAGAATAACTCCTATACCATAACCTAACATCTCTTGTTCTGTATCGATTGGTACATGAGCCAAAAGTGAAAATGATGTTAGCATTGGTGTTAGTGTTACTTTGACTGCTTCTTTGAAAATTGGATTTTCTCTTTCATAGTCTGCTATCTGAGGTGAAAATGAATAATAAATCTGGTTGAATCCTGTCATGAAAGATTTTCCAGAACTTGTTTGCATTACTATGTTATCTCTAATTTCTCTAAGTTGTTGAACTTGTGGCGACATCTCTGAACCAAAAGCTGCAGTTGCAATTAGACAACCACCACCTTCATTATTGTTTTCTTGTATTGTCTGTTCTTCTCCAACATTAATTGTAAAGTATGTAGTTTCAAGTGGAATTGGTTGGAACAAAATTCCTTCCATCTCAATTTTTACTTGGTGTTCTCCATTTGATGTAAATTCTACAGGAATTTTCACAGTTCCTATAGAAGTATGGGTGAGAGGAATCGGGCCAAAAATACTTTGACCATCTTTGATAACCGTAATTTTGTAATCTATGTGTTCTTGAATCTTGTTAAATCCTGGTTTAATCCAACCAATGTGTAGTTTCGAAACTTCATTTGCTTTTGCTGGTGGATCCACTGACAATCCAATGTTGAGTGTTCCATTTTCTGAAGGAATTATCTGTTCATAATCTTCAGGAAGAAGAGGTGCAGCACCAAATGCAGGTGTTGTGAGTAACGGAACTAACAATAAAAGAAAAATGTATTTCACAACTGGAATCTTTTAAGATATAATAAAAATGAACTTGTGAAATCTGAAGCAAATCATCGAATCATTAATAGGTGATCCGCGGCTAAAAATGGTAATTGTACTACAAAAGTCTATTACTCATTGCAGCTGTTTTTGTTACACTTCCGTTTCTAAGTGAAGATGCTTTTGGTCATGGTTTAGGTGGTGATGCTGCTCCTCCAATTAGTTTTGAAGGTATGCAAGTTACAATATTTACTCAACTAGATCCTGCTGATATGACTGCAGGTGAAGTTGATTCAGCAAATATTGCAATTCGTTTCTATGATATGCTAACTGATCAAAATTTAGAACAAGTTACTTATCGTGTTGAAGTTTGGCGAAGTGGTGATCTTTTAGCTAGAAATTATTTTTATGATGACGATGGTGAACTAAATGTTGAGGTTAGACCAAAAGGAGATTGTTATGAAGCAAAACCTTGGAAATGTACTGAATATTATGGTGAAGTACATGGAACTGCAGGTGGATTGTTTGCAAGAGGTGATGGTCGACCACTCATTGATGGTCCAATCTTTGAGAAAGGTGGACTATACAATGTCAAAGTTTCAATTGAAGGTGCAACTAGTCCTAGATCTTTAGTTGCTGAACCACTAAACTTTGATACTTTTGTTAGTGTTGCTCAAGACCAAAGTTTCTTTATTAAAACTGCTGCAGCAGAAATTCCTGTAAATGTCAAAACCTATTATGATGATGTAGATAATTTTGCATTTAATCAAAGTAATAATGCAATATCATTTGACATGCCTTTTGATTGGGCTCCTGAATATATTGAATTAGTTCAAATGGTTCATGAAGAGATTCGTGTTCCAAAATCATTTGAGCCATACAATCCAGAAAAATCATTCAAAGGTTATGTAGATGGTGTTGAGGTTGATCAAAGAGTTCTAGTTATGGATCCATATTCTTCTGAAACTGAAAATATTGTTCACTTTTTAGTAACTGGAACTGAACTACAAAGAATTAATGAAGTCTTAGGTACCTCTCACGAATCTTCTAAAACAATGAACTTTGAATTAATTCCTCAAGGAAATACTGAAAAAAACTCATTTGACATGTCATTTGATAATGGATATAGAGCAATAATTTCATGGGACTCTAAATATGGTGTTGGCGATGAAATTCCATTTGAATTTTCTTTCTTTGATAATAATGACGGTTTAGTAAAAGATGTCATCTATGCATTTGGTTTAGTTGATCCACAAGGTGTTCAATTCAATTTGGTTACTGGAGATAATCCTGAACAATTTGTAGGTACAAAATCAATAGAAGGAATTGCTACACACATGATAACAATACCTGATGATGGCATGTACACTTTGAATTTAGTATTAACTGGTGAAGGCTTTTCTAACTATGATGAATTCTTCCAAGCATCCCAAATGTTTGAAGTAGGAGTATCTACTAGTAGTTCATTTATTGGCACACCTGCACCAACACAATCTGTTAACATTCCTGATTGGGTGAAAAACAATGCAAAGTGGTGGTCTGCTGGTGAAATTGATGATAATACATTTGCATCTGGAATTGAGTTTATGATAAAACAAGGAATCATTTCAGTACCAACTACTGCAAGTGGTGTACAAAATGATAATGCAACCATTCCTGATTGGGTTAGAAACAATGCTGCATGGTGGGCTGATGGACAAATTGATGATAATACATTTGCATCTGGAATTCAATTCTTAGTCAAAGAAGGAATCATCTCAGTTTAGTTCTACCTGAAAATTCTTATACAAACTAAACAAACTTTGATTGATTCATGCTTCCATTAAGAGATGAAAATCCACATCCACCAGGATTTAAACCAAAACTAACAATCGCACTAATCATTATCAATGTTATAGTATTTGGAATTGAAGTTGCAATCACTGGTCAATTCATTGAATTTTCAAATCGTGAAGCAATGAATATGTTTTTGAATTGGGGAGCAGTTCCTGGATGTGTTACAGGTCAGATTGATGGAATTAACACTGGTGCTGAAATTATTAATTGTCCTGCAATTCCTGAACTGACTTTGATTACTTCAACATTCATGCATGGAGGAATAATGCATCTTGGAGGAAACATGTTGTTTTTGTGGATCTTTGGTGATAATATTGAGGCCAAATTTGGTAAAGTAAAGTATATTGGAATTTATTTAATGTGGGGCGTTGGTGCTGGCTTGATTCACATTTATGGTGATGCAGGAAGTGGAATACCTGCAGTTGGTGCATCTGGTGCAATTGCTGGAATTTTAGGTGCATACTTGGTAATGTTCCCACGAGCTAAGGTCATGACGTTTGTCATGTTAGGATTTTTCTGGCGTATGATGCACATTCCTGCAAAATTCTTCTTGCCGTTCTGGTTAATCTTTCAAAACTTGTTACCATTTTTCATAGGTGGCTTTGGTGTTGCAGGTGGTGGTGTAGCATTTTTGGCACACATTGGTGGTTTCTTCTTAGGATTAGGTGTTGGTTATTTCTATAAGAAAACCAACAAGTCTGAGACTTATGGTTCTAGATATGGTTACCGTAGAGATGACTGGCGTTAATTCAACCAATTAAATTATCATAATTACTTTCACAAGTCATGCCGTATGTACACGTATCACTATATCCTGGACGTTCTGAAGAACAAAAACAGGAATTTGCAAAGGCTATCACAAAATCTGCAGTTGAAATTCTAAAAACAAAAGAAGATCATGTGATTATAGTCTTTGATGAAAACCCAAAAGAGAACTGGTTTCTTGCAGGAAAACAACTCTAAACTATCTTTTTATTTTAATAATTTTTAGATTAATCATGTCAAAGATTGCAATTGTACAATTCAAAGCATCAACTGAGAAGAAAAAAAATCTTCCAAAAATTCTAGATTACATAAAACAAGCCGCAAAAAATGGTGCAGATATGTGTACTTTTCCTGAATACATGATGTTTTACACTCCATCAAAACAAACAGCAAAACAGGTTGCACAAGAAGCTGAAACAATAAATGGAGAATTTGTATCTGCTGTTGCAGAATCTGCAAAGGATAATTCAATTGGTATAGTAGGTACAATGTATGAAAAGAGCAGAAAAAAGGATCGTGTATATGACACTTCATTCATCATAAACAAAAAAGGGGAGATAACTGGAAAATACAGAAAAATTCATCTTTACGATGCTTTAGGTTTCAAAGAATCTGATAAGATGTCATCAGGTTCAGTAATACCACTTCCAACAAAAACCTCTGTTGGAAAAATGGGAATGCTCATTTGTTATGATTTACGATTCCCCGAAATGTCAAGAACGTTAGCTTCATCTGGTACTGAAATTCTAGTTATACCTTCAGCATGGGTAAATGGTCCTATGAAAGAGGAACATTGGTTAACATTAAACAAATCTCGTGCAATTGAAAATGGATGTTATGTGATAGCACCTGATCATTTAGGTCATGTATATTCTGGACGAAGTTTAGCAATTGATCCATATGGTCGTGTATTATTGGATATGAAAAAGCGACAGGGAATTGGCTATGTTAACATTACTTTGGATAAAGTTCATGAAGTTAGAAAAAAATTACCTTTACTAAAGAATAGACGAACAGATATCTACTCTGATTTTAAGATCTAGTCTTACATTTCATGTTTGCACACTGTCTTCTCCACTCTTGTTTTCTTGTATATCTAAAAATCACAGTTGGCCATTGACATTCTGGACATTTAGTTTTTAGAACTTTTAGCATTGCTTTTTGTAATAGCGGTGCTGATGCTTTACAACCATTTTGATAATTTGTACATCCTATGAATCGTTTCTTTGTTGTGATTGATTTTATGACTGATAATTGTCCTATGTGACATTCTGGGCATTCACAAATGCTTTCTTTTGGCGAATTCGTTCCTAAAATTATGTACTTCTTACTCTTTACAGAAAATGAAACAAACCCATTTTCATCATAGTATTGATCAATCTCTGTCTTAAAATTATCCACAATTTTTTTAGTTGATTTTGTTACATTTCGTTTTTCAGATTTTGTAGAAGAAACTTGGATCTTTTTTCTCATATCTCTTACCAATGTTTTAAGTTAATGAAATTACTTGATCAATTTTTATAGGGACTAGGTCAGCAAATTTTTGTGGAAAGAGAAAGTGTTTGTGTTTTAGGTGGAGGTAGTACAAAATATGGTAAACTTGATGATAGTATATCTGATATAACTTTACAAGCATCTGTTGGTGCAATTGAAAGTGCTGGTATTGAGCCTAAAGAGATCCAAGCAGGTTACATATCTAATGTATTTGGTGTAGCAGATAAGCAAGTTCATTTAGGTCCTGTTGTTATGAGTAATCTAGGTATTTCTGAGTGTCCTTCACTATCTATTGAATCTGCATGTGGAAGTGGCTCTGTTTCTTTTAGAGAAGCATTTGCAAATGTTGCAGCAGGATTTTATGATGCTGTACTAGTTACTGGTACTGAGAAAGTTACACATACAGGTACTGACTGGACAACAACCTACTTTTCTTATTGTTCTGATTTCTTTTATGAAGGTCAAGCAGGTGCATCATTCCCTGGTTTGTTTGCATCAATGGCACGTGCATATCTACATGAATTTGATGCAACCGAAGAAGATCTTGCAAGTGTTGCAGTTAAGAATCACGAAAATGGAATATTAAATCCTAAAGCACACTTAAGAAAAAAAATTAGTATTGATGATGTAATGAACTCTGCAGTAGTTGCAAGTCCTTTAAAATTATATGATTGTTGTCCATTCTCTGATGGAGCAAGTTCTGTGATTCTATGTAATGAAAAATTTGCTAAAGAACATTCAAAAGACTATGTCAAGGTAATTGGTTCTGGACGTGGTGGTTCTCCAGCAGCATTACAAGGACGTGAAAAATTAACAACTATTCCAAGTACAAAAATTGCAGCAGAAGCAGCATACAAGATGGCTGGAATTACTGCAAAAGATGTTAACTTTGCTGAAGTTCATGATTGTTTTACTGTAGCAGAAGTAGTTGACACTGAAGATCTAGGTTTCTTTGAGAAAGGTACTGGTGCAACAGCTGCAAGAAACGGTGAGACTAAATTAAACGGTTCAATTCCTATTAATCCCTCTGGTGGTTTAAAATCAAAAGGACATCCAATTGGTGCAACTGGTGTTGGCCAAGTTGTTGAAGTATTTGAGCAACTAACTGGAAAATCTGGTGAAAGAACCGTTAATGACGCAAAAATCGGATTGACACAAAACTTTGGTGCTACTGGAGCAAGTTGTGCAGTTCACGTGTTCCAAAGTGTGTAAAATTGTCTGCAAAACCTGAATTCATAGAAGCAGCAAAGGCTGGTAACATTCTTGCCAGAAAGTGTACTAAATGTGGTGAGTTACATCTTGCGACTGTTTACTATTGTAAAAAATGTGGAAACAAAGGATTTGAAGATTCTATTCTAAAAGGAACTGGAAAAGTTGTTACTTATACTATAATGACTGTTCCTCCTGCAGGATTTGAGGACTTGGCTCCATATGCTTGGGTTGTTATGGAATTAGATGATTCAGGTATCAGAGTATCTGGATTTTTAGGCAAAATACCTACTCCTGAAGATCTACCAATTGGCACGTCTATCAAAATCATGGGTTTTGATGAACGTGGAATTGTCTTAGAAAAACAGTAAATCAATTTTATTGAATTTATTAAAAAAAATTTCCGCAATTTTTAATTGTCGTCTAAATATTGATTTATTATGGCAGTAGAAATTATCTGTGGAAAATGTGGAGAAAAGATCTTTGCAATGAAAATGTTAAAGTCTGTTAAAGATGTTCTAAAACATTACAACAATAAATGTCCATCATGTAATCACACTTTGTCTACATCAGAATTTTCTTTAGATGTTGAAGAGAAATAATCTTTTTTGATCTATGTACTAGTAACAACAAGCCTTAATACCTAATTTTTTCTTTACAAATTTAATGGGGAAGCAGGATGCAGATTTTGAAGAAGAATTAGAAATGGATGCAGACGTCGATGTCGACGTTGACGATAACGATCTAGATCTAGAATTGGGTGATGATACTCAAGGTGATGGTCGTCTACAATCCACATCGAAACGTGTCAGAATGATCTTCTCTGTTATGGCTAGTCCAAACAGAATAGATATCTTGAGAATTTTAAACTCTAAGGGCCCTTTGACCTATTCTGAGCTAAAATCTCTGGCAGGCTTTAAATCAAAAAAAGAAAGTGGTAAATTTGCTTATCATCTGAGAAAACTTCTTAGACAATCCCTTGTTGCATTAAACAAATCTGAAAGACGTTATACTATCACAAATCTTGGAAAACTGGTTCTAAGTCTAGCCAGACAAATTGAAGAGAGATCTATCATCGAAAGTGGAAAAATGTATGTCAGAACGTCACACGATTCCATTGAGGAATTCAACTCTGACAAAATCATTCAATCTCTAGTACGTGAAGGAAGTCTTCCACTTGAATTATCACAAAAAATTACGGAGGAAGTAGAAAACAGAATCTACAAATTTCAGACAACATATCTTACCGGCTCATTAATTCGTGAAATGGTAAATAATGTTCTATTGGAGCATGGTCATGAAGAATATAGAAATAAACTTGCAAGACTTGGAATGCCTGTATTTGACATTCAAGAAATGTTCACAAATGTTGAAAATATCCGAAATGGTGTTGAAGATATACTATTCAATAGTGGAAAAAACACTCTAGCTGAATACCTACTTACAAATACATTACCAAAAGATATAGCTGATTCTCACCTATCTGGCGAATTACATATCTCTAATCTTGGTTTATGGTCATTAATTCCTGATACCATATTCCTCAACCTCAAAGAACTGATTGATGACGGAATTGATCTAAAAGGCAAGTGTCCTGGAGTTACAAGAATTCCTGCACCAAAAACACTTCATGACCTAGGAAAATTACTTCCAATGATCTTTAATTTATTATCAAAAGAATCATCACAAGAAATAGTAATCGATGATTTAGCTGCGGTAGTTGGAAAATTCTCAAAAACA
>CABXKZ010000015.1 GCA_902512865.1 uncultured marine group I thaumarchaeote
TGTTTTTTTCACATAGTTCTGCAAAGTCAGAGTTTTCAGACAAGAATCCATAACCTGGGTGGATCGCATCTGCACCAGATGATAAAATTACATCAAGAATTTTTTCTTGGTTTAGGTAACTTTTTGCAGGTGCTGCCTCACCAATGTGAAATGCCTCGGTGGCATTTTTGACATGTAATGAATTTCTATCCTCGTCAGAATAAACAGCAACAGTTTTGATTCCAAGAGCTTTACATGTCTTCATGACACGTAAAGCAATTTCTCCTCTATTAGCAACTAGTACTTTTTCAATCATTTTACTCACAGGTTGATATTTCCATGTTTTCGAGGAAGTTGTTTTTCACGTTTGTTTACGAGCATTTCTAATGCTTTGATGAGCATTGGTCTAGTTTCTGCAGGATCAATTACAGTATCTATTGTACCATTTGATGCCGCAACGTAAGGATTAGCAAATTTTCCTGTAAATTCATCGACTAATTTCTTTTTTAATTCTTCAGGATTATCTGAATTTGCTAATTCTTTTCTATTCATAATTTTTACAGCACCTTCAGAACCAAGGACGGCTATTTGTGCAGTTGGCCATGCGTAATTAACATCAGTTCTTAGATTTTTGCTTGACATTGCAATGTATGCACCACCATATGCCTTTCCAATAACAACTGTAATTTTTGGAACGGTAGCTTCACAATAAGAGTATAGTAATTTGCTTCCATGTCTAATGATTCCGTTGTGTTCCTGATTTGAACCCGGCATGTAACCTGGAGTGTCAACTAGAGTAATAATTGGAATTCCATAACAATCACAGAAACGAATGAAACGTGATGCTTTGTTTGACGAATCAATATCTAATGCACCAGCTAAAAACATTGGTTGGTTTGCTACAATTCCTACAGTTTTACCATTCATTCTGCCAAATCCAACTACAACGTTTTGTGCAAATAGTTCATGAATCTCAAAGAACTTGTTATCATCTAAAATTGAATGTATAATTTCTTTCATGTCATATGGCTGTAAAGCATCATCTGGTAGAATGTTTATCAAATTATTATCTAATCTATTAGGATCATCAGATGTTTCAATAGAAGGTGGAGCTTCAGAATTATTCTGCGGAATGTAAGAGAGTAATGTTTTGATATAATCCATGCACTCATACTCATTTTTAGCTACAAAGTGTGCAACACCACTCTTTGTTCCATGAGTCATTGCACCACCTAGTTCGTCAAATGATATTTCTTCTCCAAGAACTGTCTTAACAACATCAGGACCAGTTACAAACATGGTTCCAACTTTGTCAACCATTATAACAAAATCAGTCATTGCAGGAGAATAAACAGCACCACCTGCAGAAGGACCAATACTTGCAGTGATTTGTGGAACGACACCAGATGCCAATTGATTATGATAAAAGATATCTGCAAAACCATCTAGACTTAAAATTCCTTCTTGAATTCTTGCACCACCAGAATCAGCAATTCCAACTATTGGACAACCATTTCGTGTAGCATGATCCATTAATTTAGTAATTTTTTTGGCTCCCATCTGACTAAGCGTTCCACCTAAAACAGTGAAATCATATGCAAAAACGTAAACCTGACGACCATTAATTTTTCCATATCCACCAACTACACCATCAGTAAAAAATTTCTTTTTCTGCATATCATAATCATGATAATGATGAGTAGCCATAGCGTCTAGTTCAACAAATGTTCCTTCATCACAAAGCAAATCAATTCTTTCTCTAGCAGTTAGTTTGCCCTTGTCATGTTGGGACTTAATTCTATCTTGACCTCCACCCTGAAGTGAAGTCTTTTTGTTATTCAGATATTCATTTAGTTTATCAGAATGCATGTCCGCGATTTCTTGCCTTAGATATCATATATTAATTTAAGTTAATCAAAATTTAATTTCACTGATTTTTGAGATTCAGTAACGAGAACTTAGTTTTAAGAGATTTTTGGTATGTTAGATATGAGTTTCCCAGACCTTCACATTTTTTACAAATGCATAATTGTGAAACAATAGAACGATCGCAGTCATCTTGAAATTCGCACTGCGAACAACCAGCAGAGCCATCACATATCAGACATTTGAGATCTTCAGTCTCAACACATTTTTCATGTTTTACTCCAAGACCTTTTGACCAAAGACCGATTTCATTTACGTTGATTTTTTCATTACAAACCATACATGTACCTTCAAATTTCATTGCAATTTTTCGCCAGCTCATTGTAACAATTCAATCTCCTTTTCAATTAATTCCTCATATGTTTCCTCAAATTCTAATTCAATGGAATCATTTTTCTTTAATATTAAGAGCAATGGAAAGAAAAATGTTGCAAACGTACTATTTGATACATGCAGTTTTTTAGATAATGTTGAACTAATTGCTTTAATTTTTGCTCCATCCCATCGCAATCTATTCAACAAAGGCCAAGAAAGATTATACTTAGTGTATCTAGCAGAAGAATCTTTTTCATAAAGTGACAATAAGATTGAATCAAGATATCTCAGTAGTCTCCAGTTTTGTGTTTTCATTATTTTTCCATAAAGTAAATCAGCTTTCGAAATAATTTCTAGTGATTTAGATATTTTTTCTGTAGATAGATTACTAGTTATAATACTTGAATAAAACGCATTAATTTTTTCTCTAGGGTCAATTCTTAAAGAAAATAATACAACTCTTGCCTCATCTAATGATTGTGATTTGAAAAATGCGTTTAAACCATCCTCTACATTGAGAGATTCAAATGATTTTTCAGTATTAGGTTCAAATCCAGTAACTAATGCTTGTGCAGAATTTATCATAGAACGAATATCACCTTTTGAATCAGTGATAAGTTTTACAAATCTACCAGGATTGATTTTTGCTTTTTCTTTTTCTAGGATCATATTGAGATACAATTTGAGAAATCGAGGTGATAAAGGACTAATTTGTAGAGTTTTTACAACTTTTTTGATTTTTTTCATTTTGTCAGAGGAATCATAATTCCCAGCAAGTACAATTGGAACTGTTGGTTCTTTTAAGATGTTAATGAGTGCTTCAACACCTCCAAAATCAGAACGTCCATGAATTCCATCTACTTCATCAATGAATATCATAGGTTCACCAAGAACAGTTTGATTTCCAAGTACAGGAGTTAGTATCTCTTGAATATTTTTTTTATTTCTTACATCACTTGCATTAAGACTAATCATATCATATCCAAATTGTTTTCCTGCAAGAAAACACATAGTTGTTTTTCCAATTCCAGGAGGACCAATCAATAAGAGAGGTTTTGTGCCTTTCTTCCATTTTCCAAACCACTCAACAAATTGTTTTCTAGCATCTTCATTTCCAACCATATCAAAAATATTTTGAGGTCTATATTTTTCGGACCACATCATTTGTATCACTTAGTAGGAAGGTTTTGAGCCAAATCTGACCAAATATTTTGCTCTTGCAGCTTTTTGTACCAGAATAGATTATAATGCTCAACAGTCAGGAATAAAAATTCTAAGAATTTTCTATGTGAGAATTCATCTGGAAGTTTTTCAAGTGCGGCTCTAGCATCATTTAGGTATGATTCACTATGTTTCATTGTTTCTTCAAATCCACTTTTTACATCATTCATTTTGAGAGAATAAAAAAGTGGCCAAGATGGAATTTTTGCTGCTTTATCTCTAATGCTATCTTCAATTTCATTTCCACATCCAACTGATTCAGCTGCTTTTGCCATTCCAGTGTAAAAGATGTCAGCTAATGGTGCACGAGCTAGTGCCATATTTCTGCCTGCAGTACCCATCACAGAACGGTATTTTTTATAACTTTCAATTAATTCTTCTTCAGTAATTGATGTAGGTTTGTCTTTTAATTTTGTATCAAGATATTGACCAATTCTTGCTTGCTTAAATCCTTCTTCAAATTCTTTTAGTACATCTTCACCACCTTTTGAAATTTTTTCTCTAGCAAGTTTTAGAATATATGGATTCATTAATTTGTAATCATCTAAATACTCCAAATCTTCATCTTTGTCAACGATTCTATCCATTGGCTCACTAAGATCTATTGCAATTATGTGACCATCGACAATATCTTCTCGCATTGTAGTACTCTTATCATCTTTGAAATAATCTGTTGATGCATCAAAAAGACCATTGAATACAGGAAATGTCATTTTTACAAAATTTGAGTTTAGAATTCTAAGAACTCGATCATGTAATGTATCAAAATCTTCAAGTTTAGATTTTATAGGATCAATTTCAGAAGCATTTAAGATAATTTCTGTAGAACCAACTTCTTCTGCAAATTTTTGTTGTGTTGTATTAGGAGAATCATCAGACTTTATTTGATCAAAGAGATTTTTTGCAAATCTCTTAGCAAACTCAGGAAATGTGTTTTCTGCTTCTTCTTTATAATGATTGAACTGTTTGAATCCTTTTGATTTGAATAAACCTTGCTTTATGATTTGTTTTCCAGGTTTGGTTCCCATCAAAGCACTTTTGCTAAAAATTGATTCATCTTTTCCACTCACAAAAAGTTGTTAACAAATTGCTATTTATGCGTTCAAAGAACTAAATCATAGTCGTCTAAACTCTGCAGCACCTTTTTCTGTAATTTTTAGTTGTATTGATTTTCCAAAAGGACCACTTTTTTCTACTGGCATCATGAATCGTTTTTTCTCAAGATCTTGTAAAATAGTATCTAAATTATTTGTTGAAAGATTTGCTCTTTTTTGAAGTTCTTCAAATTTTGAAATATTTGTCATTAGTAAACCAAGCACAATTTTTTCTTTAGACCAATTTTTTGTTGAGAATTCTTCTTTACGTGGTGATTCTTGGAAATTATCAGGAGAAGATTCTTGGAAATTATCAGGAGAAGATTCTTGGAAATTATCAGGAGAAGATTCTTGGAAGAAATTTCTGCGAGGACTTTCAGGACGAGCGGATATATTTTGTTTAAGACCAGCACGTTTCAATACTCTAGGAAGTATTCTGGCGAGTGGTATGATCAGAAATATGAGTAAATAGATCCAAGAATAATTTTCTTCCATGTTATATCATTCCAATTCGAAAGTAATAATGTATGTGTTGGTCTTCTATTGGGATTGTGAAAAAACACGATATTCACCTATAATAGAATTACATTTGTGACATGTATATTGGCCTCTCTCAATGAGGATTAGTCCATTAGCAACAGGTTCATTTGGTTTTTCTTCTATCTGTATTTTAGTTGGTCCATCAAATTCAGAGTCACAAGTTTTGCAGAAATGTTTCAACATTTTTTCTAGATCAAGTTTCTCAAGTGATGCCAAGAAATGTTTGTCTATGTTTGGGACAAGTTTTGATTTTGAAACTTCTTCATCAGTAAGTTCGGCACTAACCCATCCACCCGAACCTTGTAACTCTATTGTCGTCATAATAATTCATTTTTTTATGCGTGAATAAAGAGGTTTTGAAAAAAAAAATGAAAATGTTATTCAACTTAAATTATCCACAAATTGGAAAATTATGATGGATACAAATCAAATTCTCAAAGAAGCATCAAGAAGAATTTACGAGGCTGTGAAAGATATGGCAGGTACTGAAAAGGCTGCAGGGAATTTTGGAAGAGGCGCTGGAGGAGATATTTCAAGAAATATCGACATTACTGCGGAAAACACTGTTTTAGATTATCTAAAAGAGATTAATTTTGAATGTGTAGTGTTAGGAGAAGAATGCGGTCGTGTAGAATTATCAGATAAACCAAAGGGTTTTGTCATCATGGATGCAATTGATGGTTCTGCAAATGCAGTTAGAGGAGTTCCATTTTTCTGCTCATCGTTAGCATTTGCAACAGAAAATAGACTAAGTTCAATAACAGATGGTGTAATTACAAATCTTTCAACAGGCCAAATGTATTCAGCATCACAAGGAAAGGGGTCATTTCTCGATGAGAAACAAATTTCGGTTCACAAAGAAACACCACTGTATAAAATAGTTGGAGTAAATATTTCAGGTGCCTCACAAGAAATAATGAAAAAATTACAACCAGTTATTCAGAATCATAGTCATCTAAGACACTTTGGTGCAAATGCATTAGAAATGGCAATGTTTGCACAAGGATTAATTGATATCTTCATTGACTTGAGAAATAAGATAAGGATTCAAGACATTGCAGCAGGATACATTATTGTTAAAGAAGCAGGAGGTTTACTTTTAGATGAAAAATTTAACACATTAGATGCAGACTTGAGTTATGAAACAAGAGTTTCTTTTGTGGCAGCTGCTAATCAGGAAATTTTAGACGATATATTTCCAAGAGAAAAGTAAATTTTATCCGTATGATTCGTATTTGACTTCAAATGTTCCATCTTCATGTGGATTATCCCTATTAACAAATCCTCTATCAGAAACATAATCCATTACTCCATCAATTGTTCCTTGATAACCACAAATGTAGATTCTAGTATTCTCAGGAGTTACTTTTTCTCCAACTAATTCATCTAATGGAGAAACACCTTGAGCATTTGCTTTGAAAAATGATTCTACACGTCCAGTATGACCGGTCCAAGATCTGTTAAAGTATTCTTTAGGTCTACTAATTGCAGCGCGGTAAATAAAGTTCCATTTATCAGGCCCTCTCTCTTTACTTTCATTTTGAAGGTCAGTAAGTAGACGTTTGTAACTTAATTCATCTACGTAACTTGCTCCATGTAAAACAACAACTTGTCTTTTATCATTTGTTTCATGAAAGTGATTTGCAAAAGCAATGAATGGTGCAAGACCGGTTCCACCTCCAACACAAACAATTCTTCTGTTATCAGGTTGTCCATTAAGAAGTTTATCTTCAATAATCAAATCTTCACCAGTAGGATCACCAAGCAATACTTCATCTCCAACACTAAGATAGAATAATTCAGTAGTAACACGACCAGGTAGTGGTTTTCTAACCCATCTAATTACAAATTCATAATAATCTCTATTTTCAGCATGAGATACAAGAGAATATGCACGTTTAATGATTTTATTTTCTGCTGCTACTGGTAAACCAATTGTAAGGAATTGACCAGTTCGGTATTTTGGCATTCCATTTACAGGAACAATTCTAATTATAACTAAATCTTCTTTTAATAATTCAGTATAGATGATCTTTGCTTTTGTATCAGCCATGCAAGAAACTTTCTTGATTTAGATAAATGTATTTCTCTTAAAATTTAGACAGAATTCTTTTTATATAGAAAATATATCCTCAAAAATTAAGATAATGACAAAACTAACATGCATGGATTATGGTTTTGATTGTCCATATGTAATAGAGGGTGAAGTTGAGCAGGTTATTGATGAATTTGGAAAACATACAACCGAAGAACATGGAATAGAATATTCCACAGAAGCTTTGACACAATTCATTTTAAGACAACAAGGTTAATTGTAAAAAAATTAGATTCTTTTCATTGAAGCAGATAAAATTGGTAATTCTTTTGAGATGATTTTCTCAACAGCAGGAACTATACCAGATTTTAGTTTAGTATTTTCTTCATAGATTTCTGCAACTTGATCCCGGAATAGTAATTTAATTCCAGGTAGTTCCATAATACTTTCTTCAACAGCTCTTGGTTCAGATAGATCTAAAATTAGCGTTCCTTTCTTCTTTTCTTGCATTACTAGCTTGATTCTTTCAAGATCAATCACGAAATAATCAGCAGTTGTTGCTACTATAATGATATTAAATTTATCAAATCCTGCAAGCACATCTGCAAATTCCATTGGAGTTCCTCCTAAGATTTGTGAAAAGTTTGTAGAGCGGTCTATAGTTTTACTAGTTACTTGAAAAGGGATTTGTTTTTGACCTAATGTTTTTGCAACCATTGCAGCAGATTCGCCTGTACCGATGAGTAAGACTTTCTTTTTTGCGTCTAACCCAACTTTTTCTTCTATTAGATTTAGTGCTATATCTCCCAGAGATACAACATCCTTACTTATTTCAGTTGAATCTCTAATTGAACTTGCAAGTCTAATTACACTATCAAATAATTTATTAAGAATTTTTCCTGAAGCACCAGATTTTTTTGAGTCTTCTAGAGATTTTTTAATTTCATCATAGACTTCTTGTTTTCCTACAACTACAGAATCTAATCCACAAGCTAATCGTAATAGATGAAGGTAAACATCATCATCTTTGAAAACTTCAAGAGTTTGATCAAAATGATCAATGTCAATTTGCTCTATGCTAGAATTATTTTGCCAGGTTTCTTTCATTTGATTAATTATCAAACCTTTTCCTTCAGGTCGTCTTGCATCAGTAGAATCATCATTTTCAAGATTACTAACAGTAAAAATTTCAACTCTACTTGATGTTTGGATTATGATACATTCATCAACACCGGGAATTTTTTTGAAAGCATCATATGCAGCATTTATGTCGTTGAATGCAAATCGTGAAAGAGAATGTAATGGTACATTTTTGAAAGTAACGCGCGCATTCAAGACATCAAATTTAACTTTATTCAACATATATCACCAAAATATCAATCTCGTAATTTTGTTCGTCCATCTTTAGCAGTTCTGAAAACATTCATTCCAAGATAATAATTGTCATGTAATGAATCTAGGTATGTAAGGTCTTGTTCAATTTTTGCAATATCTTCAGGTAAAGATTCAGGATCATTTCTAAGACGTTCTAGTTTTACTTGTAATTCATCGCCTAGAACAGTAATTCCAGTTTCATAATTGGAAGTTCCACCATAGCGTTCATCTAAAATATTTTGAGGATCGTAGTTAGGAGTTGTATCTTCATAATTGAGAGCTTTTCTTGTAATGTCATCTTTTTCGTCTTCAGATAAGATAGGTTTAGGAAATCGATCTTCTTTATCTAAGAAAAATTCTGGTTCACCCATAGCTCTTCTAAATATAATCTCAGTTTTTCGTTTGTTAGAAAAGTCCGGACCTTTTGGCGCTTCAGATTTTACTTCTTCTGCAATTGCTTTGAATTCATCTTCAGCAGCCTTTGCTGCAGCTTCTTTCAATTTTTTTGCTTTTGCAATTGCTTTTTCTGCAGCTTCTTCTGCTTTTTGAGCAGCTTGTGCTGCAGCTTCTGCGTCAATAGATGCTTTAGCAGATTTTTGACCATCTTCTTTTTTTGGTTCTTCAGATGATTTTGGAATTTCCTTTACTTTAGAGGTATTCTTGTCGTCAGACATCGACTTTTCTGTGAAATTGCCCGATTTTAATATTATTGTATCATATAGTTTTGAATCTTCTGCGATCAAACAATCTTAATTTTAAGAAAGAAATGGCGCCCTCGGCGGGATTTGAACCCGCGTCTCAGCCGTGACAGGGCCGAATTCTAGACCGGGCTATACTACAAGGGCAGTATTTACAAGAAAAAGAATTGCTGGTTTTAAAGTTTCCATTTTAACTTTCAAACTAGTAAAAGACTAAATTATACAATAATGGAAAAATTCGCATGGGTCTATAGCGCAGCCAGGTAGCGCACCGCCCTTTTAAGGCGGCTGTCGTGGGTTCGAATCCCACTAGACCCGCGTTATTTTGTAAGTGTTTTAACACGTTTTTCTAACAAAGTCAATGATTTTTTCACATTATCATTTTGATTTTTGATAGATTTTTTCAGTGTTACAAGTTTTCGGGTTCGTTGACCAATCATTCGTGTTTGTTCTGAAGTTCCTGCAGAACCTTTTGATGTTCTTTGTTTAAGAGATGACGAAATTGTGGTTTTTTGAATTAATTCAAAGAGTTTGTTTGTTTTAATCTCCTTAATTCCAAGAGATTCAATTTCATTTAATTCCAAATCATTGAGTAATTTTTTTGAATTGTGTGATAATTGAACAAGATTTCCAACAATGTTGTGTGCTGTACGAAATGGTATTTTTTCAAGAACTAAATTTTCAGCCAAATCTAAAGCAATCAGAAATCCTTCTTCAGTTGCTTTTTGCATTTTTTCTTGATTTACTGTAAGATCAGATAACATTGATTTTATGATAATTAATGCAGTGATTGATGTTTTTGATGTTGACCAAATTGAAGATTTGATTTGTTGTAAATCTCGTCCATATCCAGAGGGTAAACCTTTGACAGTAGTTAAGATAGAAGTTAGATAGCCTATAACCTGAGATGTTTTTCCACGAGTTAATTCTAAGATATCAGGATTTTTCTTTTGTGGCATTACACTTGATGGAGATGTAAAATCATCAGAGAGTTCTATAAATGAAAATTCAGCTGAAGACCAAATGATGAAATCTTCAGATAATCTACTTAGATTTGTCATCATGATTGCAGAGTTTGCAACATATTCTGCTACAAAATCACGTGTACTTGTTGCATCAATTGAATTTTCTACAAGAGATGAAAAGCCAAGCATTTTTGCAGTACTATCTCTATCAATAGGAAGACTGGTTCCACCTACAGGACCTGCACCTAATGGACTTTGATTTACTCGCGCATACAATGACATGAACCTATCTAAATCTCGTAACAGTGAATCAGCATAAGAAAGCAAATAATGTGAAAATACTCCAACTTGAGCTTGTTGAAGATGTGTATACAATGGCATAATTGTTTTAGTATTTTCTTGTGCAGTCTTTAACAGAGTAGAAATTGCTTCAATCAAACATTGTAATAATATGTTAATGTCATCACGGATTTTTAGTCTAATATCAAGTGCAACTTGGTCATTTCGTGAACGAGCAGTGTGCATTTTTCCACCATTTTCAATTCCTGTTTTTTTGATTACAAGTGATTCTATCAATTCGTGAATATCTTCTGGTTCAAAATCAGGTTGAGAAATATTTCCTCCTTTCAGTTCTTCTAATGCAGTTAAGATTTTTTTTGTTTCAATTTTTGACAAGAGTTTATTTTCATATAACATGATAACATGTGCTTCACTTCCAATGATATCATAAAATGCAATATCAGAATCATCTTTTATCGAGGATACATAGCTTAACGTAATATCATCAAGATCTTTTCCTAATCGGGAACGATACATCAACATGGATTCAAAATCGCTATATATAGCAACTACGGATTTAACACAATGACACAAGATGTGAAGCAGCTACGAGTAAAAATTTTCGATGAATTATCACAAATCGTGGATCCTGAAATCAATACTACAATTACAGAATTAGAATTAATTGACGAAGTAGACATTAGTGATGCTAATGTTAAAGTTGATTTACATCTAACAAGTCCATTTTGTCCAGCAGTTTTTGGATTTAAAATTGCCCAAGACATTCACGACAATTTATTGAGTATTCAGGGAATTGATGACGTAAAGGTCAATGTCTCAAATCACTTCATGGCTGAACAAATTAATAATCAAGTAAATAACAGCCCAAACCCTCACAAAAAAGATTAGTCTCTAATTCCTAAAAGATATCCTCTCAAGAGTTGAATTCCCATTGCAGG
>CABXKZ010000016.1 GCA_902512865.1 uncultured marine group I thaumarchaeote
TGATATCACTCCTGCAGGAACGATAGTTCTATTCTCAATTGGATTACTTGCAGCTACAATGGGAATTAAATCTCTAGGATTACTATCTAAAAAATAATTATTCCTACTGAAATTGTTAAAACAACTGGAATCTTATCTAAAACAGTATGATAAAAACTCCTTGTCCAATATGCAATAAGCATATGCGAGATCATGATGAAAAAGAAATTGAAAAATGTCTTTGGGAATTTGTCAGAGAATCTAAAAACCCTGTAGTATATGCTTCTAGAAAAAAAACAATTTGTCCCATATGTGAAAAAGAAATGTTAGATCATAATACTAGTGAAACACGCCAATGTGTAAAACAATTTGTAGAAGATGTTGAAAGTTTAGAACTTTAAGAAATCATATCAAAGACTTCTTTTTACTACGAAATCTAAAAGACTTACCATTTCTTTTTTGTCATTACCTGAATAACTATCAAG
Organism: uncultured marine group I thaumarchaeote; assembly: GCA_902512865.1. Next base: position 465 of record CABXKZ010000016.1, read on the forward strand.
TGATTTTGTAGCTTTTGTTGCATACTGTAATGCCTTTTTACGTACTTCCTCTTCAATTCCTAAAGAACGAATTATATTCACTGCAGTTTGAACATCTTTTTTTGTAGCCTTTGATTTACCAAAAACTTTCATAATTTTCTGTTTGTCTTTACCTCTTGCTTTTCTAATTGCTAAAAGAATTGGAAGTGATTTCTTACCTTCTCTAATGTCATTCCCTACTGGTTTTTTTGTAACTTTACTATCTCCCATAATTCCAATTAAATCATCTGTTATTTGAAAAGCAATTCCAAGATTACGCCCAAATGACGATAAATTCTTTACATCTTTTGATTTTTTCTTTGCACAAATTGCACCCATTGCACATGATACTTCAAAAAGAACTGCAGTTTTTTTCTCAATCATTTTGATATACTCTTGTTCAGTTGGAATTCTCTTGTTTTCTGCTAATTTTACATCGTCTACCTGCCCCTCACAAATCTCCACACATGCTTTTGATAGTTTAGTAACTAATTGAGTAGTATAATTTGAAGAAAGTTTTGATTTTGATGAAATTGTATGGTATGCCTTTGAGTATAATACGTCTCCAGCTAAAATTGCTAGCGGCATGTCAAATTTATTATGAGTAGTTGGAACGCCATGTCTCATTTCATCATTATCCATAATGTCATCATGTACTAGTGTAAAATTATGAATCATTTCTACAGAACTTGCAGCAGCTATTGCATCTGCTTGTTTTCCGCCTAAAACTTTACAACTTTTCAAGACTAGATATGGTCTTAGTCTTTTACCCCCATGGATTATAAGATGTGCAGCTGCATCGTACAACTGTTTTGGATCTCCCTTCAATTCTTTTTTGAGGAATCTGTTTACAAATGTGGCATTTTTCTTTATTGATTCTGATGGATTCAATTTACCAATCTCCAATTATTTTCAGGTATGTAATGTTTAATTGTTTTTTCATAATTTTCCATTAATTCATTTTTTGTCCAATCAGAAATCATTGAAGAAAATTTCTCTTTTGTCTCTGATTCACATTCAGCAAGATAGTATAATGCAATTACCATCCATGGACAATAGATGTCTGCATTATTTTCAAGTTCAAGTTTTAATTCCTCAGGTGAAATCCATTTAATTGCAGAAATCTCATCTTTAATTAATGATGATTCCTCAAAATCATCAACAACTCCTAGTAGTGTCCCACAAACCTCATTTTCTGAACCTATGTCCTTGTATGGAACATGATACTCGAATTTGTTAACATAATTCATTTGACATGATATTCCAATTTCTTCAGGCATTCTACGTTCTGCAGATGATACGTATGTTTCTCCTTCTCTAGGATGACTGGCAACAGTTCCATCCCAGTCTCCCGGCCAAAGCATTTTTGAATCACTTCTTTTTGTTAAGAGTAATTTTCCTTCTTTATTGAAAATTAATGCAGTAAATGCTCTGTGAAGTTTTCCATCTGGAAGATGACATTTGACCTTTTCTTCTTTTCCAATAGGATTATCATTTCCATCAACTAAAATTACAAATTCATCCATAATTATTTCCTAAATAATGTCCCTTCAAATCTCTTTCCTGAAATTGCATCACTAATTCTTTTGGGTTTATTACCATTTACAAAAAATACCTTCAATCCTGCTTTTGCCATGTTGCTTGCTTCAGTAATTTTTCTCGTCATTCCTCCAGTTACATCCATTTTGTTATTTTGAATTTCTGGCTTTTCTTTTTGAAAATCATAAATCAATTTCTTTGTTTTCAAATCTGAATAAACTCCATCCACATCGAGTACAAAAAGTGAAAGTCTTGGTTTTAGAATCTTTCCAATTGTAGTCATTATCACATCTCCTGATAAAATATATGATTTTTTCTTACCAAACCATAATGCATCTCCGAATGTTATTGGTGTTAATCCTGATTTTGAAATATCATTTATTGTTAGGATTTTATTCTTGATTGTTTTATTCCCATTCATAAAATCTGTTGGTGGCAAACAGTACGAATTGATTTTATTTTTTACCGCACTATCTAGAATTATTTTATTTAATTCGACCATTGAATTTTTAACAATTGCAACTCCTTTTGGACTAGTTTTTGCAGGTTTTGTATGCATGTTATATTTAACAGACCAATAATGTCCGTATGAGCCTCCTCCATGTACAATTATAACTGGTTCCTTGATTTTTCCTATTTCTTTTAAAATACTATTGATAGTTTTTCTTCTTGGTGAAAGTGGTTTTTGCTTATTTGTTATAATGGAACCTCCAAGTTTGATTAAGATCATATTTTTACATCAATCCTAGGTGTTAAAAACCTGCATTCCTGTCTTTTGTATTGATACTTGATGAGTTTGATATTTTGTAATGTTTACATATTCTGAAAGATCGTTATCTTTTTCCGTTAATGCTATGATACATCCTCCATCACCCGCTCCTGTAATTTTTGCACCAAATGTTATTTTTTCAATATCTTTTATTATTGATAACAATATGTCATTTGAAACTCCAATCTGTTCTAAGTATATTTGATTCTGTGCCATACATTTTCCAATAGTTTGTAAATCATTATTTATCATACTATCAAGTGCTTTTGTAATTAATCGTTCTTCTTCTGAACACAATTCTAAAAATACATTACTATTTTCTTCTTTGAATTTTTTTACTCGTTCAACTACCTTATCTGTTGCATGAACTTCTTCTGAATCAATTATCAAGAAATTCAATTCATTTTCTATACTAATTTTTGAAAATCCTTCTTCTTTTTGATACTCAATTATTCCTCCATGCACTGAAACGGTACAATCTGCTCCCGATGAGTTTGGAAATATTGTTTTTTCTGCTTGAATAGATAATTCTAGAATCTCTTTTTCATTTGATTTATCAAATAAATTTAAAATTGATGCTGCAGCTGCAACACAACATGCAGATGATGAACCTAACCCCGCCCCAATTGGAATATCTGATTCAATTTTTATACTAATTCCTTTCTCAAAATTATTCTTTAAAATTACTTGTTTTGCAATATAAAAAAATGGCCTAAACTTTTTTTCAACTTTATTAACTTCTTGGTCTTTTTGTATTGATGATTGTCCTAGTGAGGATGAGATTAGAATATTATCTGTATTTGTTTTTTCTGAAGTTACGGTTGCAAATTTATCAATGGCACCCAGAATTGCTCTATTTCCATGAACAACAAAATGCTCTCCAAAAAGAATAATTTTTCCAGGTGCTTTAGCTATTGAAGTCAAATAGTTATTTTGAAGAAAACTTCTATAATTCTTCTTCTATTTTGGTCTCAAAGTCATCAATTTCATATTTCATGTCTTGATCCTCTTTGAGCTCCCCTTTCTGAATTAAAATTTCTCTTGCTAATAGCCAGTATATTGTTGCTAATGCTTTACGTCCTCTGTTATTTCCCGGAATTATCAAATCTAGGTTTGATGTAATGTTATTTGTATTTGAAATACCAATAACTGGAATTCCTGCATTTGTTGCCTCGATGATTGCTTGTCCATCCACTTCTGGGTCTGAAATTATTATGAGATGTGGTTCTATGAAGTATGGTAATGATGGATTTGTTAGTGTTCCTGGCATAAATCTTCTAAGCATTTGTATTGCCCCAGTTAATTCAGTAAATTTTTCAATTGGAGTTGTTGCATATTCTTTTCCAGAACATACGATGACCTTTTTCATATCAAATCTTGTTGCAAATTTTGCAGCACTTTTGATTTTAGCTAATGTTATATCGATATCTATCATGTAAAGTCCTTCAGGACTTGCTGATGTGATAAATGGACGCATTGATTTAGTCTTCATGTCTGTTCCAACACGAATTCCAGTTGCTAAAACTTTCTTTTTTAGATCAGTTATTTCTGTTTGTTGGCTCATTGCGATTTTTAAAAGTCAATCATGCCATGTATTAAATCATGCTCTGAAATACGAATCAATTCATTCACTTTTTCTACTCTTTCTCCTCCGACAATTCCTACTTTTAGTAGCTTTGAACCAGTTCCAATTCCAATATGTGAAATATGTGAATCGCCAGATTCTCCTGAGCGATGCGATGTGATTAATTTAATATTATTATCATCAGCAACCTTGGCAAATTCTAATGCATCGTATAGACTTCCTGCCTGATTTACCTTTAGAATTGCTGCATTACAAGATTTTGCCTCAACTGCTTTTGTAAGAATTTTATTATTTGTTACAGTTAAGTCATCTCCTGTGATCATTGAGTTAGGAAATTTTTTTGTTATCTCTGCCATGTCATCAAATGCCTCTTCGTGTACGGCATCTTCTGCATAAATCAATTTATAATTTTCTATAATCTTCGATGCAAATTCAATCTGTTCACCTGAATCATTTTCAAAACCTGCACGATCATAAACGTATTTTTTCTTTTCTTCATTCCACTGTGTTGATGATGCAAAATCAACTCCTAAACCAACTTCTTTACCCAATGTGAATCCTAAATTCTCTATTGCTTTAACTGAAATGTCTAACGCTTCTTCATTATTGAATTTTGGAGCCCATCCTCCTTCATCTCCACGACCATTTGTAAAAGTTGGATCATTCTTCAGAATCATTTTTTTTAATTCTTTATGCACTTGTAGATTCATATCAATTGATTCTCGAACTGTTTTTGCACCTATTGATGCAACTAAAATCTCTTGAATATCTGGAGTACCTGGTCCTGCATGTGCACCTCCACCTAGAATATTTCCTAATGGAAATGGAAATTTTAAATTAGTTTTTTCACTAATCATTTGGAATAATTGTTTGTTTTCTGCTTTTGCTGCTGATTCCGTTGCAGCAATTGTTATTGCAAAAGCACAAGCACCACCAATTTTTGCATAATTATCAGTTTCATCTATAGTGCGAATTACATCATGTACTTGTTTTAGATCATTTGAATCAATTCCAATAAATTTATCTGAATTTTTATTTAAAATTGAAAGACTTTCTTCAGGACTGTTATTAGGAAAACTAACTGCTTCAAATTTACCTACACTAGCACCAGATGGTGCACAAACTCTACCAAGAAATTTCTCATCAGTTATAATATCAACTTCAATTGTTTTACTACCTCGACTATTATACAGAACTCTACCAGAAATTGTGGTAATCTTTGACAATTTATTCTAGTTCGCTTTGCACTTCTTGATTTCTCTTATGCATTGCTTCATAAAATGGAATAACTTGTTGAATTGTTTCAACTGTTGTTAATAGCATACGTCTACAGCAATATCTTTCCATACCTAAATCATCCAGAACTTTCTTTGGATCTTCTCCTGTCTTAATTCTATTCTGATAATCTGAATATTTATCGGCAACCAATTTTCCGCATGTAAAACATCTTACAGGTACTAACACACTTGAAAAAATCAATCAAGGATTATAAAAACCCTACAAGGATTTTTCTATGCGGGTATCGCCCAGCCTGGTCAAAGGCGCTAGCTTGAGGGGTTAGTCTCTTAGGAGTTCGTGGGTTCGAATCCCACTACCCGCATTGATTATTTCTTAGAGTTCTTTTGGATATTCTTAATAAATTCCTGTCTTCTGATCTCTTCAGTTAGAACCAGCCTTGTATCTTCAACCAATATTCTATTTACATCTAATTTCCTTCTTGATTCTTTAACAATCTTATCATATGTGGCAAATGGATACAAAACCAAATACAATTCTTCCATTATTCCAAAATAAGTTTCTGCATTTTTTGAATTTCCAATTCTAATTTGATCAATTACTTGTCTCTTTAATTCTCCAATACAGTCAAGTAAACCTAGTATGTATGATTCCCCTGAAACCTTGATTGATTTGTAAGATGGAATTTGTTTACCTTCAATAATTGATAGTAGTGCAACTGCTTCAACCAATTCTTGTTCTGGAGTTAAAAGATACCTATTAAGATCTCCTGTTGTCTTTTGCTTTAATTTAACAAGAAGTGATTTTGCCTTTTTAATTTTTAGTTTTGCAGAACCTAAATCATTTTTATGTATAGCAATTATTGCTTGACTACAATTAATTATTACTTCACGATTATTTTTTATTAAAAACTCTCTAGATGAATTTGTTTTTTCCAATTCTTTAGAAATACGTGGAAGTGATGTTTTGACATTTTTTAATCCCATAGAATCAGAAATCATTATTCTTAGTTAAAGGCGTTTGCAAAACCTCTTTATTGAAATTGTATATGATATGTTTTGTGGAAATAACTGTAGATCAAATGTATCAAATTGAAAATAAAGGTCATGATATGGGATTTTTAAAAAAATTCATGATGGAAAATGCAGGAGCTGTTGCAGTAAGAAGATTAATTGAAAAAATAGGAAATGTTGATTCAAAAAATATTTTAATTTTTGTTGGAATGGGAAATAATGGTGGAGATGGTCAAGTTATGGCTAGACATCTTGCAGGTCATAATGCAAACGTAACTGTTGTTCTACTTGGAACTCCTGACAAAATTAAAACTGAAGAAAGTAGTTGGAATTGGTCATTACTTGAAAAAATGCCTTCTGTTAAACTAGTTACAGGTAATTCTACTAGTTTTGATTTTAAACCAGATATTATTATTGATGGAATTTTGGGTACTGGAATTACAGGTGATATAAGAGAGCCTTATGCATCTGCAATTAATTTCATTAATCAAACTGATTGTTACAAATTTGCAGTTGATGTTCCATCTGGAATGGATCCTCAGACAGGTGAAACTGCCTCACTTTCCACAAAATGTGATATGACTGTAACTTTTCATAAAATGAAACAAGGAATCCCAAAAAGAAAAGATTTGACTGGAGAGTTATTTGCTGAAAAAATAGGAATTCCACCTGAAGCAGAGATTGATGTTTTGTGATAGTCCATCAAATTCCAGTAGGACCAATGCAAAATTTTTCTTACATTGTTGAAGATGAGTCAACACATGAATCTATTGTAATTGATCCATCATGGGATTTAGAAAAATTAACTGCTATAATTGATGAACAAAATCTTAATCCAAAATATATTGTCAATACGCATTGGCATGATGATCATACAAGAGGAAATGAAGAATTGGCAAAGAAATTATCTATAAGGATTATACAACACGAAGCATCAACTTTACAAAATGATATGACTGTAAAAAATGGTGATTCAATCAAATTTGGATGCTCAGAACTTGTTGTGTATCATACGCCTGGTCATTCTAAAGACAGTATTTGTCTTGTAGGTGATGGAAAAATCTTTTCAGGTGATACTCTCTTTGTTGGAAATTGTGGAAGAATTGATCTTCCTGGAGGTAGCGCAAATGAACTTTATCACAGCTTATTTGATGTACTACACAGTTTGGATGATAATCTTGTATTGTATCCTGGTCATGATTATGGTATGGCTGCAACATCTACTATTGGAAATGAAAAAACTACAAATCCTGTAATGCAAAAGATGAATGAAGATTCTTTTGTAGATAGAATGGGTGGATAATGTGTCAATTACATACCACGGAGATGTGGACAATGCAAAAAAAATTATTCAAGATCTTTCAAAAAAACGATTTACTTTTGGTCTAGTTGCATCATATAGTGAAACCTGTGAAATTCCTGGAATTACTATTGCTGGAGCTGACAAGGAATTTCTGAAATTTACTGCACCTGCAGATTCTGAATATATTGAATATGGAAAATGTATCTGCATACCTGGAATTCCTATATCTCCTGATGGAAAACCTACGCCTGCATTATTGACTCGTGTCTCATTAAATGCTGCAAAAATTCCACATTTTGTTGTAAATGCTGGAAGTAAAGTTGCTCCATCTCTATGTTATTTTGATGCTGATATACTTCCAGGAAAAAACATTTCTGAATCTCCTGCAATGTCAATTCAACAAGTAAAATCTGCAATTGAATATGGAAAAAACTTAGGCAGAATTATGTCACAAAATACTGATTGTCTTGTTATTGGTGAGTGTATTCCTGGTGGCACTACTACTGCACTTACAGTTTTGAGAGCATTTGGATTGGAATGTAATGTTAGTTCCAGCATGCAAAACAATCCTTTAGATCTAAAAAATAAAATTGTTCTAGATGCACTAAAACGCAAAAAATCTGATGATCCATTAGAAATAATTGCAAATTTTGGCGATCCTATGATGCCAGTTTGTGCAGGCATGTTGTCATCTGCATCAGAAAAATGTCATGTAATATTGGCAGGTGGAACACAAATGCTTGCTGTACTGCAACTTGCAAAACATCTTGGTTACAATGCAAAAAATTCTGCAATTGGATGTACATCATATATTGTTGATGATTCTCAAGCAAAATTTCTTGAAACTTTATATCAAATTGATAATATTGCGGTTCTTTCATGTGATCCATGTTTACATAACTCTCAACATTTTGGATTTCGTTCTTATGCGGATGGTTTTGTAAAAGAAGGTGCAGGAGCTGGTGGTGCTATAATAGCATCTTTACTAAAAACAGAAAATTCTATCGAACAATTATTTTCTCTGTTTGAACAAGAATACAAGAGAATTTCTACTTGACAGTAACTGATTTTGCTAAATTTCTCGGGTAATCTGGATCTGTATCTTTTTCTAAAGCTGCATAATATGCAAGTAATTGTATCGGAATTATCTCAATTAATGGATATGATACTTCTTCCATCTCTGGAATCTCTATCCAATAGTCATATGCTGAATTTTTCTTATTTGAGATTCCAATAATCTTTGCACCTCTAGCCTTAATCTCATTTGCACTGTTTAACGTATCTTGATATGTTGAATCTTCAGGATTGATTATGATTACATATACATTTGAATCCATTAACGCAAGTGGCCCATGCTTTAACTCTCCACCTGGAATTCCTTCTGCGTGAATGTAGGTTAATTCTTTTAATTTTAGAGCTGCCTCTTTTGCAATTGGAAAATGAATTCCACGTCCCAATATGTAGATGTCAGATACTTCTTTCAGATCTTTAGCTAATTCTTTTATTTTAGAATCATTATCTAAAACCTTTGAAATCCCATCAGAAATTTTTTCCCAATCTAAATTCATACATTGATTACATATTTTGTTTGTAATTTTGTATAATATGGCAAGTTGTGATGTAAAACTCTTGGTTGCAGCAACACCTATCTCAGGTCCACAATTAAGATTAATTACTGCATCTGATTCTTGTGATAAAGATGAATTTAGATGATTAACAATTGATAATATTTTAGAATTGGATTCTTTTGCAATTTTTACGGCTTCTAATACATCTGCACTTTCTCCACTTTGTGAAATTGCTATCAGCGTAGAATTTTCTTCAATACTATCTGGTGAAAATGGCAATTCGCTAGAAATTATTGGTTCTATCTTTAATTTTGCATATTTGGAAAACAAATATTTTGTAATCCTTGCAGCATTATAGCTTGTTCCACTACCAGTAATGTATAGATTTTTTGCCTTTGAAATCATATTGACGACATCTTCGATTCTCTCATCATTTCCTGCTTTGATTATTGTTGAAGATTGTTCTGATATTTCTTTTAGTGTAAAGTGTGCATAATCTCCTTTATAGACATCAGCAAACTCTTTTGAAACTTTAGTAATTTGATATTCTGCTTTACTACCATCAAATTTTGAAACGCTCAAGCCATTTTGATTAATTATGACAAAATCTTCATTATCTAAATAAATTACATTGTCAGTTTTTTCAATAAAACCAAGTACATCACTAGAAAGATAATGACTATTTTTTCCAATTCCTACAATTAATGGTTCATGAAATCTAGCAGCCGCTAATGTACCATCTTCAAAAATTACTACAAATGCAAAATGTCCTTTTAATTCTGAAACAGTTTTGATTATGGTTTGTTTTACATCTTCTAACTCATCAAAATTTGATTGGATGAGATTTGCTATAACTTCGGTATCTGTGTCACTTTGAAATTTGAATCCCTTTGATGAAAGCATCTGTTTGATTTCTTCATAATTTTCAACTATTCCATTGTGTACTATGGCAATTTTGCCTGAATTACTTGGATGAGGGTGAGCATTTTTGTCTGTAACTTCTCCATGTGTTGCCCATCTTGTATGGCCAATACCCACCATTCCTGGAAGATTATCTAACTGAACCTTTGTGTTTACCTCAACAACTCTTCCTACGCCTTTTTTCACAAGAATTTCACTATTTGATTCTGTTGCAACACCAACGCTATCATAGCCCCTATACTCCATTTTTTGTAATCCTTTTACAAGAATTGGTGCTGCCAAATTTTTCCCATAATATCCTATGATTGAACACATCTTCTAACACAACTTGAT
>CABXKZ010000017.1 GCA_902512865.1 uncultured marine group I thaumarchaeote
AGTGATGCATCACCACTTTTCAAGATCTTACCCTCTGCAAATACATGGACATGATCTAATTTATCTAAGAAATTAAGAATTCTTGCATAATGTGTAATTACAATTGTTGTTGAATCTTTATCTGATACTTGACTGATTGCCTTTGCAACTGATTGTACTGCATCAATATCTAATCCTGAATCTGGTTCATCTAAAATTGAAATTTTTGGTTTTAATACTGCCATCTGCAAAACTTCTGCACGTTTTTTCTCTCCACCTGAAAATCCTTCATTCAAATATCTTGAAAGAAACTCTTCACTCAATCCTACGGACTTTACATTCTCTTTAAGATATTTTTGAAATTCTCTTACTGTTATGAAAACTTCTCTATCATCTCCTTTCATTGCTTTACTGAGTGCATTGTAAGATGTTCTAAGAAAATGTGAAAAACCTACACCTGAAACTTCTGTTGGATATTGAAATCCCAAAAATAATCCTTTTTTTGCTCTTTCATCTGCTGTTAATTCTAAAATACTTTCTCCATCAAGAAGTATGTCTCCTTTAGTGACTTCATATTTTGGATGTGCCAATAATGTGTAAGATAATGTACTCTTACCAGAACCATTGGGTCCCATAATCGCATGAACTTCTCCTGGACCTGTTTTCAAATTCACGCCTTTGAGAATCTCTTTTCCTTCTCTTTGTACATGTAAATCCTTTATCTCAAGTACTGCCATTGAATTTTCCTTCTCACATTCGTATATAATCTCGACGAATTTTAGCTAATCCTAATGTAAAATAAAGAAGAAAGGGGGGAATTATTTTTTGGCTAAAATAGGTCTTAATGTCAAAGTCATCTTATGTGTTGAAAGAATCTCTTTGACTCTATTTCTGATTGTTACTTCTGTGATACCCGAAACTGAGGATACATCTCTTTGTAGCACGTTTTGTCCTAACAAAACTGAAGACACATACAGATATGCTGAAGCTATCCCATTGGGCGCTTTACCATCTGTAATGCTCTTTGTTTTTGTTTTTCCAGCAATTTCCAAAGCAAGTCGCTCAACTCTTACATCTGTCTTAGTTAGATTTGCGATCTTTGAAATGTACTTGTCCATAGTAACAATTGGAGTGCTCACATTTCCTATTTCTAACACAAGATTTCTGTAGTATTTTGCAGCTAACTTTGTTTTTGCTTTCACATCTTTTGGGGCACAAACATTTTTGCAAATCTCCTCCAACGATCTAACTATTCCACATTGCTTGCATGCCATATAGACTACCGCTATAGTGATGCTTATGACAGATTTACCTTTCACTTCGATATTTTTTCCATCTAGACTTCGATAAATCATGGATGCTGTTTCTACCACATTCTTTGAAAGATTACAACTATCACATGTTTCGGAAATTTTTCCTAAAACATTAGTTAGTCTTCTTTCACGTGGAGATGTCACTCGAACTCTTTGTTGCCATTTTCTTAGATTTTGCATCTGATTGGAAACTGAGCTTGAAATCTTTTTTCCACTAAAATCTGTGGATGAAATTGAGATGTCAGTTGCAATTCCCATATCATGTTGTGCTAGTGTTGTTTGTCCACTTGCTCTTGCTAATCTCATTTTATCTTCGAGATTTGATGTTTTTGTTTCTGGACCCATATCAGCCATTTGTTCATCAACGACAATGCCGCATCCGGAACAAATTCTCTCACCATTATGTATGTCATCTACTACTGGAGATTTACATTCATTACAGCAAGATTGTATTTCTAGTGTATTCATCTATATTTTCTCCTGCTTTTTTTCTTTGCAGGAGCTTGATCAAGCGCAAAAACTTTTTTCCCACTAATCTTTCTCAAGTTATTTGTTAGTGGTATGGCAGATGCAAAGGGACTTGATACTGGTCCAATTAATTCTGTGACTTTGGCAATTTTTTGACTATTGCTATCACAAAGAATTTGACCTTCTGGTACCTCTAAATTGAGTCTTACAATGACTCTGCCACTATTGGCCAAGTGCATAACTTCACCTACCTCCTGCAATTACAAATCAAACGTTTTGATAGTTTTCATAAAGTTCTGTCAACAAAACTTTAGTTTGTAGCTATTTTCATTACTGCTTTGATTGTTTTGCTCGTTTGGACACTAATTTCTGAGAAATTTTCTCTAGTATTATCGTCTTCTTTTCTGTTTTTGGTAGAACAATGTATCCTGATCTAACGTATGGTCTTTTTGGAAATCTTACTTGCTCTTCTGTTTCATTAGGTTGTAATCCTGCCGCATTTGATGCATCAATCAATTCTTTTAATGATGGATCAAAAACACATTTCTCTTTTGATAATCTTCTTCCTTTGTTACGTGGTAATGTCTTGTTAAAATAATCAAGCCAGATTACGACATGTTCGTAATCTTTCATGTCTCTACTTTACTAAAATTCCACTAACTGTTCCGCTTTGACCTGGTCTTGATACAATTCTACATTTTCCATCTTCTGTTTCAACAATTGCACCTTTTGTAATAATTCCACGTCTTTGGTAATCATTATTTGTTTGATTTTCTAAAACTTTGACAATCTTTGATTTTTTAACTTTAGAATCTCCCATGACCAAATTTACAAAGCTTGCAATTTTTAAACCAGTTTTTCTATTATTTCCTCTAGTCTTTCTAGTTACTGTTTCTTGCTCTTCTCCTCCTTCAGCTTCGTTTGGGTATCTATCTGTTTCAAACTTTTGTCTGGTTTTTAATGGATGTCTTAGACCGCCAGTTATTTTACTAGTTTTTAGATTCTCTACAGATTTCTTCATAGAGTGTTTTTGAATTACTCTAATTTATACAAAACGCAAGATTTGAGAATTTTTACGTGTATTACTCTAATTGGCTGTACTTGGCATAGTATTTCTGGTACGCACTTTTTTGAATAGCTTCTGTCTCAATGTATCATCATCTCCTTGTATTCCAAAATATTTTCTAAATTTTTCAGTTGTAGTAAAAATTTTGTATCTTCCAACAGATTGATGTTCTATGAAATCAAGTTGAGTCAATTCTTTCAGATGTGAGTAAACTCCTGTACCTCTAACTTCTACTAATTGTTTAGTAGAAATTGGTTGTTCGTATGCGATGTAAGATAATGTTTTCTGAGTTGCTCTTGCTAACATTGGTCTTGACGCATATTTTCTTCCAATTGTTGAACTGTATTCTGGTTTTAGTTGGAAGACATATGATCCATCTGGTAAATTTGCAATCTCGATTGCTTTAAACACTGATTTTGTTTTTTGAATTAATTTTGTAAGTAAATTCAGTGTTTTTACTCTTGATTCTGTTCCTGATGCTCTGATAAGATCTTCTATACTTAGAGGTCTTCCAGCAGAATATAATGCAGCTTCTATTCGTGAAGTTGCTTCATTTTCATTATCAACCTTGACCATGATTACCTCGCTGCTGAAATTGACTTAAAATCATCCTTTTCATATCGTTGATCAAATTGTAAATTATTATTTGATTAGGGTGACCCTAATCTCTTCGTTTCCTTCTTCTTGCAGAATGTCCACTTTTTCATCTCTTGCTAAAAACAAGACTGCAAAAAAACATCTGATTGAATCTGTTGTATCTAACTCTTCCACAATCTTTTCAAGTAAAAGTGATCCATTTGCTTGAAGCTTTCTTAATACTAATTCCTGATATTCTCCTATAATATTCTCGAGATTATTGAAAATCTTCTTAAAATCTGGCGGTTCAATTGGCTCAAATCTTAATTTGTTACTCTTTCTTTCTCTTGGGTTTGCAATTGTACCAATAAGATTTTCAAGTAAATCAAGTAATTCATCTAAACTAACAGGATAGGTTGATTCGTGTCTATATGGAAAATCAAGAATATCTATATCTACATCGGTTCGCTGACGAAGAGGTTTTTTCTCCATTGCTGCTTTTTGTAATGCAAAAATACTTTCTACTTTTAATCTATAAATCAAAGAGGAAGATAATGCTGCCATTCCTGCAACTCTGAGGTCCTTCTTGTCAGCCTTTTCAAGAATTTTTAATAACATTGATAAAATTTGAATAAGATCTATATCCCAAACATCTCTTTTTTGAATCCCTTCTGGATTAAATAATACATTGATAGGAACCTTTGAGATAAGTGATTTTGTTTCTTCCTGACTCACAAATCTTTCATATTCTAATTGAATAATATCTATCGACTCTATTTTCTTTTCATCATCAGTCAACTCTTATATTATAAAATAAAAAATTCATTCTGTGAAAGCAGCACAGATCATAGAGCCTGATAAGCCTCTTGAATTAAATCAGATTGAAATTTCTGATCCTATCGGAACACAAGTTTTAGTCAAAGTGCTATCTACTGGAGTTTGTCACAGTGATTTACACCTCTGGGAGGGTGGATATGATACGGGAGATGGCTTTATGAAAGTTACAGATAGAGGCGTTAAATTTCCTGTAACTCCTGGTCATGAAGTTGTTGGAAGTGTTGAAAAAATTGGTGAATCTGTAAAAGGTGTACAGATTGGCGACACTGTTTTGATTTATCCTTGGATTGGATGTGGAAAATGCACTAGTTGTGAAAAAGGAGATACAAATCTATGTGAAACTCCTAAATCATTAGGCGTTTTTCAAGATGGTGGCTATGCAGAAAAAGTGATTGTCCCAGATTATAAATTTCTAGCAAACATTGGAGATCTAAATCCTGATTCTGCATCATCACTTGCATGTTCTGGATTAACTGCATACACTGCAATCAAAAAAGCATTATCGAATAATCCTGAATCTATTCTAATTGTAGGTGCTGGCGGTCTAGGTTTGATGGGCGTACAACTTGCAAGTCATATGACAAAATGTAAAATCATATGTGCAGATCTTACTGATGAAAAACTAAACATTGCAAAAGACTTAGGTGCAACTCACATCGTTAACACAAAAGAAAGTGATGCAACACAAAAAATAATGTCTATCTGTAACGAAAAAGGTGTTGATAGTATAGTTGATTTTGTAAATGCTCCGCCAACTGTAAAACTTGATCTATCTGTAATTAGAAAACGTGGAAATATTATTCTAGTTGGTTTGTTTGGTGGTTCAATAGAACTACCTTTGGTAACTGTTCCGCTAAAAGCATTAACAATCCAAGGTGCTTATACTGGAAACTATAAAGACATGGTTGAATTAATTGATCTTGCCAAAAAAGGTGTCATCAACCCAATTGTATCAAAACATTATACTTTAGATGACGCAACTCATGCTTTAGATGATCTAAAAAACAGAAAAATTTTGGGCCGTGCAGTAATTAATCCTTAATTAAAAAATAATGGTCCCCACTGAAGGATTTGAGCCTTCGACAACCCGATTTCTGTATGCCTAGTAGACTACTGTTATTCAGCCCTAAGCCGACAACTACAGTCGGAAGCTCTACCAGGCTGAGCTAAGTGGGGACTTATTTTTCAATATTTTTTTGATTTATTAATTATTAGTTTTGTCCAATTTTGAACAAATTTAATTACTTTCCCCATTTCTGACATTCATGAGTGGTAAATCTAAAATCCTCGGTGGATATGTCTGCGCACCGTATCTCCACGATCATGATTCTATAGAACTCAAAGATCACTGGGTCACATCTAAAAATATTGAATCTCTCTATTTTGTTACTGCTACCTTCTCTGATGATAGTAAACCATACTTTTTGACTTCATCAAACCACTACATCTTAGCCAAATTCAAAAACCCTGAAAAAGTTATAAAAGAAATTCTTGCCTATCCAACTGGAAAACCATCATTTCTCTTTAAAATCGCAAATTCAATTTTTGATAGACCACTAACTGAAAAAACAAATTTTGTTTCAATATATTATCTTGAATATGGTGATTCACAATCTGATTTACGAGATGTATCTACTCATATTGCTGGAAGAGAAAAAGTGTATCGAGCTGGATTTGGAAATATGACTTTATTATCCAAAGAATCTCCAAAGTTTGCATTTCCATACAGCGATCATATCGTAATGTTAGAAATTTCAAGTGATAAGAGTCATCAAAGTGATAACAAATACTGTGAACAAACTCGTCGTGATATTTGTAGAAAAGGAATCATTATGAATAATCTTGTCAGTCTCTCAATTCTTGAAACAATGAAATAAGAAAAGGTAAATACCCCTCAAAAAATTATTTTGTTATGAGTAAACCATCTGATTTGGGTTCATTAAAAATTGGCTCTTACATTCTTTTACCAGTAGGTGATCAACCAACAGGAGAACCTTGTAGAATATCTGAATATGACACAAGCAAACCTGGAAAACATGGTGCAGCAAAAGCACGAATCGTTGGAGTAGGTGTCTTTGATGGTGCAAAACGTCCACATGTAGGACCTGTAAGTATGCAAATTCACGTACCATTAATCGATAAGAGAGTCGGTCAAATCATTTCAATGACTGGTTCTGAAATTCAAGTTATGGATGGAGAAACATTTGAAACCGTTGACATACAAATGGTTGACGAAGAAATTAACGGAAAACTAGAACAAGGTCAAGATATTGAATATTGGAATGTTATGGGAAGAACTAAAATCATGCGAATTAAAACATCCTAAATTGGATGCTAATGATGATTGGAAAAGCCATCTGATTTTTGATGAAGATTATGAGTTTTGAGGCATCCTGTTTTTTATTTTAAAATGAAACTCGCAGCATTATTTTCTGGTGGAAAAGATAGCACGTATGCAATCTATCTTGCAAAAAAGTTAGGACATTCAGTTGATGTGTTATTAACATTATATCCTCATTCTAGTGAAAGTCACCTGCTTCATTATCCAAATATAGAATTCAGTCAATTACAAGCTGAATCCATGAAAATCCCACAATTAATAGAAGAAATTCCCTCTGATGATTCTGAAAATGAATCTAAAAAATTAAATAATCTAATTTCTCTTGCAAAAGAAAAATACTCTATTGATGGAATTGTCCATGGTGGAATTCTTAGTGAATATCAAAAAAATAATTTTTCTTTAATTTGTGAAAAAAATCATTTAGAAATAATTTCTCCTTTATGGAATAAAGAACCTGAATCTTATATGAAAGAATTATTAAATGAAAACTTTGAATATATTATCTCTACTGTAAGTTCTGATGGTTTGAATGATTCATGGTTAGGGCGAATAATTGATAAGAACGGATTAGATGAACTTCAAAAATTACAAAAAAAATTTAGATTCAATCTAAATTTTGAAGGAGGTGAGGCTGAAACATTTGTAACTAATTGCCCTTTATTTGAAAAACGTCTGTTAATTCAAGATTCAATCACTGAATGGGATGGTTACAGGGGAAGATTTGAAATATTGGAGGCTAAATTAAAAGATAATGCTTGACAATCTAAAAGATGGACTAAGATCTGCGATAAAAAAAATTGTTAGTTCTTCTGGTATTGATGAAGAGTTAATCAAAGAATTAGCAAAAGATGTTCAACGTTCATTGTTACAATCTGATGTAAATGTGAAACTTGTCCTTGAAATCACAAAAAATCTTCAAGAGCGCTGTATCAACGAAACTCCACCACCTGGTTTATCAAGAAAAGATCATATTGTTAAAATTCTATATGATGAATTATCAAAATTATTAGGAAACGATACTGAGTTTCATTTTAAATCTGGAAAAATCAACAAAGTGCTGATGCTTGGAATTCAAGGAAGTGGTAAAACCACTGTATCATCCAAACTAGCAAAATTTCTTACAAAACAAGGGTATAGAGTTGGTGCAATTGGAGCTGATACATATCGACCTGGTGCATTGATACAATTAAGAACAAACTGTGAAAAATCTAATGTTGAAGTTTATGGTGAAGAAAATAACAAAAATTCAGCTGAAATTGTCAAAAATGGTTTAAAACATTTTGAAAATTCAAACATTGATGTAGTATTGATTGATACTGCTGGACGTCATAAAGAAGAAAAAGATCTTTTAGATGAGATGACAGAAATCTCTAAAGTTGCAAATCCTGATTTAGCCCTATTAATTATTGATGGTACAATTGGACAACAATGCTTTTCCCAAGCGGAGGCATTTAACAAAATAGTTCCTGTTGGTGGTATAGTAATAACAAAACTTGACAGTTCGGCAAAAGGTGGTGGTGCATTAGCAGCATCTGCTGCTACGGGTGCACAAGTTATGTATGTTGGAACTGGTGAAAGAATTGATGATCTAGAACAATTCTCACCTACTAGGTTTGTTGGTAGACTTTTGGGAATGGGTGATGTACAAGCTGTTCTTGATCTTGCAAAAAGACTTGGTGATGAAGCAGATGAAGTTCGTATGAAAAGAATTTCTAGCGGTAAAATGAATATGGAAGACTTTTTTTACCAACTTGAAGAAGTAACCAAAGTTGGTTCTCTTCAAAGTTTGATGGAAACAATGCCAGGATTGTCAGGTATGGTAAAAGAAGATCAACTTGAAGTGATGGAACAAAGAATGGACAAATGGAGATACATTATCCAAAGTATGAACAAAGCAGAGAAATCTGATCCTGACTTACTTAACTCTTCACGAATCAAAAGAATTGCACGTGGTTCTGGTTGGCCAGAACACGAAGTCAAAGAACTTTTGAAAAATTACAAAAATTCAAAGACAATGATGAAAGCCTCTAAAGGTAGACAAATGCAAGGCATGCTTCGTAAACTCGGAATGGGTTAATTGATAAATATTCATTAAATCAATTATTTACATTAGTGTGTGAAATCACAATCTGACACTGTTTCTAAAATCCTAAAAAATTATGATCTATGTGAATATTGTACAGGTAGGATAATATCAAAAATAGTTGGTAAACCGTCATCAAAATTCCTCGGAAAAAAATATCTCAAAAAACTTGGTAAATCAGATCATAAAACATGCTACATATGTAAAAACATATTTGATAGTCTTGAATTTGTCCTATCTAATATCTTTGAGAAATCATCGCACTTTGATTTCAAAACATTTCATCTTGGAATAACTCTAAAACCATCATTCCTAGAAAGAGATGATTATCTGAAATCTAAATTTAAAATTAAAGGAATTGAAAACGTCAAATTTGGCATTGCTAAGGAATTAGCAAAAAAAATTTCTCGAAGAACAAATTCAAAAAGAATAACTAATGATCCTGAGCTGTTCATACAAGCAAATTTTAAAGATGAATCTTGCACACTTCGGGCAAAACCTATGTTCGTATATGGTAGATATAATAAAAAAATTAGAAAATTACCACAAAAACAAGGACTATGTCGTAGTTGTAATGGAATTGGATGCCATAATTGTGATTTCAAGGGGATAGAAAATCTTCAAAGTATTGAAGGCAAAATCTCAAATCTTTTTATAAAAAAATTTGATTGTAATCAAGTTAAAATTAATTGGATAGGTGGTGAAGATCAATCTAGTTTAGTTCTAGGTAAGGGTAGACCATTTTTTGCAAAAATTCTCAATCCAAAAAAACGTAATCGA
The DNA here is from genome assembly GCA_902512865.1 of uncultured marine group I thaumarchaeote. The sequence goes on from CABXKZ010000017.1 coordinate 9,444, forward strand.
ATATTACGTAAGACTTCTGATCTGGAAGGTGTTTATCTCTCTGAATTACAAAAACTATCTATACAGCCTAAAGGGTCAATTCCATTCAAATCCGAAGTTTCAATAACTATTGATACAAAAAAACCAATCTCTTCAAATCAATTAAAAAAATTAAAAATTTTAGAAAATGCCGAAATCCAAGATTTTTCAAGAGATAAGAGAAGTATCAAGAAGAGAATTTACAAGGTTGGTTACAAAAAACTTGGAAAAACTTCTTTCATTTTAGATTTATTTGCTGATGGTGGAATCTCAATAAAATCTCTTATTCAACAGTCAGATCTAGTCCCTAATGTATCTGAATTATTAGAAAATCAATGTGAATGTAAAAAGTTTGACTTCAAAAATATCGTAGTTTGAATACTCAAGCTTTTTTATACTAATTTCTCAAAATTAAGTATGAACCCACTACAAAAACTATCTCAATCTTTAGAAAATGGAGTCATACCTGAATCAACTTATGAACTTATTCAAAAAAGATTTCATCTGGTCTCTGATGGCATTATGAGGATTGAAAAGGCATCATCAATAAAATATCCAACTATGTACGTAGAACCCTCGATTCTAATTTCTGGAAGTACAAATTCTCTTGACGTAGGAATTCTATATGCACGAACTATTCCTCTTATTGTTCATGATTCTATTCATGTAGTAATACAAATTTCTGCTCCACTAGTTGCTTATGGTCTTAAAGGTACAATTCATGCAATTCTTGCACACGAATTTCTTCATTATCTTGAATTAGTAACACGTTTATCAAAAACTGAATTACTTTCTGATGAAATTTCAAGTAATTTATTTGAAAATGTCTATTCTGATAATACACGACTATTGGAACCTAGAAGTGTTTTCAATGATAACATGTTAATATCACATATTACAAAAAAATTCCCTTCTGGATTTCGTGATTATAAACTAGAAGATAAAGTCATAAAATTTTGGATTGAACAAAAATTACCGGTATCAAAAATATCTCTTGATACAAACACTGTAAAATTAAATGCTACCCAATTATCTAACATAAAACTCGATGAACTTCTTTTACAACAATTAGAAATAATTAAAACAAAAAATTCTAAACTACGTAAGAAAAGACTTTACTAAATAAATTCAGTATCGCCACATTTTCCACAAGTTCTTCTATTCTTGTGTTGGGACATAAAAACTCCTTTTCCACATCTTGCACATGATTTTCTTTCTCTAGATACCTTGTTGTCCTCTACTTTGTAATATTGGCTGACTTTTGGACTGAC
>CABXKZ010000018.1 GCA_902512865.1 uncultured marine group I thaumarchaeote
GAGTTTTGATGGTATTTGACAAACGTTCTGCAGAAAGAATGTACAAAATGGCAAAAGCAATTGCCAAAGATAAAGATGGAGAAATTACAGTTTTAGATATAGTGAATGTTCCACGACAAACTCCATTATCATTAACACATGGATTCGGAGACAAAGGACTGAAAGCAATAGAGGAGTTCAAAAGAGAGATTACAGGTTCACTACGAAACAGATACCTAGTAAGACTAGCACATGATCCAACAGAAGCAATTTTACAAACTACCGAAGAACAGGATATCAATACATTATTGGTTGACTTTGACTTTTTGAAGAATAATAGAAAATTACTTTCATTGACAACATGTGATATAATTGGTGTACGATTAAGAAAAACGTTTGATGAGGATATCAAAAACATTATTGTAGCATATGATAAAGGAAGACATAGTGATCTTGGATTAGAGATTGCAAATTCTTGTCAAAAAGTTGAACAATCAAAAATTCGTATAATTAGAGGAGTAGTAGAAAATTCAAAAGAAGAAACTCAAATTGTGAATAGAATTAATCAGAAGATGTTTGAATTAGAATTACCAAAGATTCAGTTTGAGAAAGTTTATTCTGATTCAAATATAATTACAGAGTTATTATCTAATTTCAAAAAAGAAAAAAATGCTTTGTTAATACTTGGTGCAGGAAACCAGACAGAAACAGCATTTAGTCCAAAAACACTCAGTATTTTGGATAAAAGTGGAAAATCAGCCATAATAGTTAGAAACCATAGATTTTCAGAGGTACATGTAAGATCTTTTGCCAATTTCATCATTCCAAAGATAATTCAAATAAAATTCATCTATCAGATTTATGTAAATATTATGCAGAAAATTTATTCCATGAAGGCAAAATCTCATAAAAAAAGAGACGATGATGATTATTTTGATAATTAATTATTAAAATTAAAAGAAGTGATTTAGAGCTGGCGGCAAGTTAATTCATTTTCTACCCTAATGTTCATATTCATGAAAAGCAGAATCATACATTATGCTCAATACTGTTTTCAAAGATGCAATAATTAATCGTGAAAAGACGCTATCTATTCTCAAGGGACCTGAATATGAGAAGATTATACAGAAAGCAAAGGAAAATTGGATTGATTATACACCAGAAAAACAAGAAGTAGTTTCTGCAGGAATAGATAGTAGTTTTAACAGCACAAAATTTCAGGGTGCAGAGTTATGGGCAGTAACAGCAGTATCAATAAAAACAGATGGAGAGATAATTGCAGACCTACATGACTTTGGACTGGATACAAGTCCAATACTTGCATCATTAGCAAGTAAGATGGAGATAGAGGCATGTAACATGTCAATTGATAATGCAGATTTAGTTTTAATGGATGGTTCACTTTATTCACAATTTATGACAAGACAAACATCATTAACAGAATCAATGATTAATGCAATGAAAAAAAGAAATAATGTAGTATTTATTTCAAAGACATCCAATACACGAAAACAATTTGAAGACTTGGGAGGAATTGCAGGAGATATTTTCTATTACAACCACGCTGCAAGAGCACCGGGATTTAGTAAAATATTTGAAGATTCGAAATTTGGGAAAGATAAAATCATTACATCAATTTTTGCAAGATTAGCAGAATCACTACCATTAATCAAAGTTGAATTATTTGGAACAGGATATACAAATGAAGATTTTAAACAAGTGTTGAATAAAATTTATAAAAATAGTATTAGTGGATATCCATACTCACTAAAACTTGCTCACAATAACTGTAAGATTTCAGGAAAAGATCTTACAAAATTAGCGAGTATACATGGACTGTCAAATGAAATTGGTTCAAGAGAGGTTTTAGGATGAGTCTAGGATTTGTAGTGGGGGAATCAAAACCAAATGTAGTGACAGTTCAGTCATCAAGAGCACTTCCAATAGGAGAATATGTGATAATTGAGGTAGACGAAGGAAAGATTGTAGGATTAGTAGAAACATCATTTGTTACAAGTGCAGCATTATCAGATGTCAGGAATTATGATGAAGCAGAAGAAAGCATTGAGCTTGCTGAACTAAACAAACGAGACAAAAGTTATACAGGAAAAATTTTGATTCTAGGATTTCTAGAAATGTTACGAAAAGGAAAAGCAATACTTCCTGCAATTCCACCATTTCCAGGAACTAGAGTAATCAAAGCAACAAAAGCAGATCTTGGAGAAATTTTTGCACCGGAAAAAAATGAATGGTTGAAAATTGGTAATCTTTTAAGAAATCAAGATATTGACTCAAAAATTAATCTAAACAAAATTGTTTCAAGACATTTAGGAATTTTGGCAATGACTGGAATGGGAAAAAGTAATCTTGTTTCATTACTCGCATCTAAAATTGCAGCATTAAGTGGTACGGTGATAATTTTTGATTATCATAATGATTATGCCGATTTAGACATACCAAAAATTAATGTCATTGACGCAAAAATTAATCCAAGATTGTTAGATGCTGAAACATTATCAGAAGTTTTAGAGATTAGAGAAGGAGCAGACATTCAGCAAAGAATTTTGAGAAAAGCATTCACAACAGAAGTAAAAGAATCTGCCAATTTTTGGGAAGCATTAGATCAACAAGTACAGTATATTGGAAGTGATCCGGAAAGAAAAGAAGAAAGACATTCAGCAGATAGAGTTCAAGATAAAATTGATGATGCACGTAATAGATTTGCAGACATTTTAGATCCTGATATGGTATACCCAGTAGGATTAATCAAAGAAGGAAGACTCAACATTCTCAATGTTTCAGAGTTTAGCGATAAACAAGCAAATGTTGCATTAGGATATTATCTTCAAGAATTACTTAACGATAGAAAGGCTGCAAGTAACGCAAGAAGTGCAAAGAGTAAATCAAAGAAAAGTTACATGTTCAACAGTCCAATCTTTGTCATTATTGAAGAGGCCCATGTGTTTATTCCGAAAGGAGAAGATGCTAGAGCAAAATATTGGGCAACAAAAATTGCAAGAGAAGGCAGAAAGTTCGGATTAGGATTGTGCGTAGTTTCACAAAGACCACGAAATATCGAGCCTAGCATTCTCAGTCAAATGGGCTCATTAGCCGTAATGAAAATAGTTCAAGAAGATGATCAGCATCAGATTGCATCTGCATCAGAATCAATTAGTAGAGATTTGATTGCTCAATTAACATCACTCAATGTTGGAGATGCAGTATTGGTAGGCCAATGGGTCAATTTACCTGCAATAATTCACATTGATGAGATGAAAGGTAAGGTGATTGGTTCAGACCAGAATGCAGTTGATCAATGGACAATTGCAAAAAGATTCGAGGATGAAAACAATGGACAGGTCCAAGGAACAGTTCAAAAAGACCTGTTATTAGATTAAGATGAAATTCTCACACATATCAGACACACATCTTGGATTAATCCAATACGGATTAGAAGAAAGAGAACAGGACATTTATGATTCATTTAATCAGGCAATTGATATTTCGATACAAGACAAAGTTGATTTTGTAATATTTGCAGGCGATATTTTTCATACTCCAAATCCAAGTGGAACTGCAATTTTACAAATGGCAAATGCGTTAAAGAAGTTAAAACAAAATAAAATTGAATCATTTTTTGTTTTAGGTGAACATGATATTAGTAGAATTCGTTCTACTCCAATTCCATATGTGTATCATAATCTAGAATTTTCAAAATATGTTGGAAGAGGAGAGCCTGTATATTACAAAGATGTAATGATTGTAGGTTTTGATAAGATAAGAAAAAATGAAATGACAGGGTTGGAAGGAAAATTTTCACATGTAGAATCCTTAGCCAATAAACATGCAGGTCATAAAATTTTGGTACTGCATCAAGGGATTACCGAAGTAAACAAATTTGCAGGAGAAGTTAATTCTACAGATCTTCCAAAGAATTTTACATATTATGCAATGGGTCACCTTCACGATAAATTTCTTAAACAGTATGAGCATCTAAAAGGACCTCTAGTATATTCAGGTTCTACAGACATGATATCAAATCAAGGAGATGTAGAAAAAGGGTTTTTTGAAGTTGATATTTCAGGAACTGATGCAAAATCGGAATGGAAGAAACTTGATACAAGATTACAAATTTTAGAAAAAATGGAATTTGAAAAAATAGATTCACAAATTCAGGAATTAAATGAAAAAATTTCAAAATTAGAAAAAAAACCAATAATAAAAATAAAGATCAAAGGAGACAATTTAGAACGAGATGTTATAGAGAGTAAATTTACAGATTTAGCCTCAAAATCATTGCATTTTTCATGGGAATTATCTAAAGAGGATGACGAATCATCCGTATTGTTAAACAGACCAGCACAAATTGATCAAGAGTTATTCAAACTTGCAGTAAATGCTTTGAAATCAGAAAAATTAGCCCATATTGCAATAAATGAATTATTACCATTATTATCAACAAGACAAGTAGATAGTGCAACACAAGTGGTTATAGAAAATTTTAGTAATTTTTTGGAGGAAGAAAATGATTCATAATATTGAGTTAATAGATTTTCTAGCACATCATGACACAAAGTTAGAATTTAACAATGACGCAACAGTATTTGTTGGTCAGAATGGAGCAGGTAAATCAAGTATAATTGATGCAATTACATTTTCATTGTTTGGCTCACATATGCGAAAGAATAACAAGAGTTTGATACGAAGAGGAGCAAACAAAGCATTAGTTAAAGTTGAATTTTCTGCAAACGGGAAAAAATACAGAACCGTTAGACAAATCGATGCAAAAGGGACACTAACTGCACAATTTTTAGAAAAAAATGGAGGTGACTATTTGCCAATTGCAGAAGGAGAAAGAAAACAGTTTGGAGAATCCATGACTAATGAAGTAGAGAAAGTTTTAGGAATGAATTTTGAAAAATTAAAAATTGCATCAATAGTTCAGCAAGGAGAACTTAATTCAATCATAAAAGCAAAACCAAAAGAATTCAAAGAATTATTGAATACAATAATTGGTATAGATAGATTAGATGTTGCAGTAGAATCAATGAAAGAAGTTCTAAAAGAATTTAGAAAAGACATACAGAACAAAAATGGTTTCGACGATACGCAAATTGAGTTACTAGAAAATAAAATGAGTGAATTTGAAAATGAGATTTTAAATTCAAAACCAAAGATAGGTGAGTTAGAACAAGAGAAAAAGACCACAGAGACAGAGATATCACAAATTGAACAAGAAATTGAAAAAGATAGTATGAAAGAGTCACAGATAGTAGAATTAGAAAATCAAAAAGAGGAATTAGTATCATATGTAAAAGATGTAATAAAAAAAATTCAAAAAGAGGTTATGGAAGAAGAAAGAAAAGTTAACGAATGCAAAGACTGTTTTTCAATTGCTAGTGAAAAAGAAGAGATAGAGATTGAAATTTCAAAACTTCATTTAGAATTATCTGCAATAATGAAAGAAGTGGACGAATATAGAAAAAAGAAGATTCGTTTTGAAGAACAAAGTGAATTTGCCAACAGATTAGAATTAAGAGATGGCAAATGTCCAGTCTGTGATTCTAAAGTGGATCATCTGAATCCATTATTTCAAAAAGAGCATGTTGAAGAAGAGATTAAAACACTAGGTGAGAAGCTAATTCAACTTGAAGAGAGAAAATCAGAAATAGAAAATTTAATTCAAGAAAGAAAGGATAAATTAAGAAAGGCAGAAAATGCAGATGTTAAATTAAAAACACATAACATTTCAAATGAAGCAGAACTAGAACTAATTGCAGAAACCGTTAAAGAGAAAATAAAGAAAATCAAGGAAATACCAATTACAATTAATTCAGGACAACTTTTAGAGGCATCTACAATTGATGCACATGCAAAGATGAAGTATGAGAAAATTTTGCAGATTGAAAAAACTACAAGTGGATTTAATCAAGAACAATTCTTAGCAAAGAAAAGTGAACTTGCAAATAATCGTCAACGATTACGAGAAATTGATCAAGAATTCGGTGCAGTATCTAATAGAATAGAAAATGCCCAAAAACAACTTGAAAAAAATAAGATTTCATTAGATGAGTTACATAAAGTAAGAAAATATGTTATAGTGTTAGAAAATATACAAAAAAATGTTTACAGTATAGATGGACCAGTTGCAAAAAGCCTACGTTCATGGGCATTGGAGATAATTTCAGAAAAATCATCAGAATATTTAGAAAAGTTAAATACAAAAATTCAAAGAATCTCACTTTCACAGAAAACAAGAGATGTGAATATCACATGCTATGCTAGATCAACGATGTTAGAATTAGAATCACTTAGTGGTGGAGAACAAGTAAGCATCGCATTATCGTTAAGACTAGGAATGGCTCACCTATTAGGTTCTTCAAATCTTAATTTCATGATATTAGACGAGCCTACAACACATCTAGACAGTGAACGTAGAAAAGCACTTGTTGAAGTATTATCACAGTTAGCAAACATCAAAGGTGAAAATGCTTCAATGCAGTTTATCATTATTTCACATGATGCAGAAATTTTTGAAGACTCTTCTGTAGAAAATATTTACAAGTTTGAATCAGCTATTGATGGAACAGTAGTTAGTTTGCTTTAGCCACCAGTAAGTTTTCCAAACTTTTCATTTTTACACAATGTTTTCATGAATTCCAAATTTGATAATGCAACTACTGCAGAATGTCTTACAGATTCTTCAGGATCATTTAGTGCATCTTCTAAGACTTTTGGTTCGCCTCTAGAACCAACCACACCTAGTGCAACTGCTGCCTCATGTCTAACAAACATGCTAGGATCATTTGCAGTTGCATCTTCTAGTGGTTCAATTCCACTGCTGTACCCCATTTGACCTAGTGAAAATGCAGCCTCATGTCTAACAAGTTCATTAGAATCATGTTTTAGAACTTTGGCTACATGCTGAACTTTATCCTCACCACCTAAATCTACCAAAATACAAGTTGCCCTACACCTTACAACATAATCATCATCATCTAATAATTTGACAAAATATTCAGTATCTTGTTTTTCATAATGAGATTCCATCTCTGCAAAGAGATCAATTCTAGATTGGGGCACTACATCCATGTTGTAGTTTTTTTACAGTCCTTTTTAATTCCTTTTTTTGAAATGGTCGTTATGTTTTTTAATAGAAAACAAAATTACAAAATTTATGGCAGTAATTGGAGAAAAAGCACCAAATCTCAAACTAGGAAAATGGGTTCAAGGAATGGATACAAATTTTGACAAAGAAGGAGATAATGTCAAATTAGTTGAAGTGTTCCAAGTAAATTGCCCAGGATGTTTTATGCATTCAATTCCAGAAATAATTAACATTTATCAAAAATTCAAAGGAGATGGATTAACTGTCATGGGCGTAGCAACAGCATTTGAAGATTATGATAAAAATACGCTAGAAAACTTGGAAATGCTTCTTACAACAGGAGAAGTTGTTGGAGATACAAAACAAGCATTATCTCAATATGGTCAACTTGATGAAGGAAAATTATCATATAAAATTCCATATCCAGTTGCAATGGACTCATTAGTAAAAGCAGGAGAGCCAACCAAAGAAAAAATGACTGCATTTATCAAAAATCAGCTTCCAGATTTTGACTCACAACCAGATGATTACAAAGAACAGATTTTTTCCAGAGTAAAAGAATATTTCAAATCAAAAGAATATTCAGCAGAGACATTTGAGATGTACTCATTACAAGGAACCCCATCTACGATTTTAGTGGATAGAAAAGGAATATTACGTGATGTCTCATTTGGTCAGACAGCAAATTTGGAATCTATGATTGAAAAATTATTAAATGAATAATTTTTTGTATTTTCTTAGAACTAACAAACCAATAAAAGAAGTTGCAAGAACTAGTGGTGCAACTTCATAAAATTCAGGAATAACATATGTTCCAATTATTGTAATCATATTGTCATTTGAATTAAATTTTATATTCAGTATATCATCTTTTATTAAATAATCTGAATTAATTCCGTCTACAAATATCATAAATTCATTATTTTCAAAAGGCATGATTACATCATCAGATAATTTTACTGATAATTCTCCAGCATCTTCAGTATCAGTTAATGAGAAGATCAATGAATTTGTGGAAGGATTTGATTCTATCTTATCAACTAGCCCATTAGATATTTTATAATCAATTTTCTCAGATATGTCAAATATGTCCAGATATGTTGTGCCTTGTAGTTTGATTTCATAATTACCAGCAGGTGCAGAGAATTCAATTGTTACAAATATCGAGTTTTTTCCTTTACTAAATTTTGGAAATAATTCAGTATCATCTAAATAAAATCTGAAATCACCGCTAATCAGGGATGATGGGATAACTACTTCTAAGATATTATTTTCAATTGAAGTAGTTATGTCTAGCGTGAGGGATTTGTCATTTTTATCAAAATCAAGATTTGAGACCTGTAGATTTCCAGTAGTTTCGATAGTAAATGAACGCTCATCAGTTTTTACAGGAAATGTGTATTTCAGCCCAGTCATATCTGAAAGTGGGACTGCATCAACAACAGATACAGATCCAGATATTAGTATTAAAATAATTAATAGTAGTTTTATCATGCAGCAGCAGAAATTACTCGTTTTCGCATTTCTTTATCTTTTATAATTCTTGGATGTGATGGATCTGCTAGAATTACCTCATACCAATAATGTTTGCCATCTTTGTATAAGAAATAAGAACCTAAAAGTTTCATATTTGGATATCTTTCAAGTACACGTCTATTTGCTACAGTTTTCATATCATCATCTTGCTTTATTCTAGTTACACCCAAATGTTTTGGACGCCTACCACCACGTGGTCTTTGGCGTCTCATTCCACCAGAACCAACTCTCATTCGAATTACAATGATGCCTTGTTTTGCTTTATACCCAAGTCTTCTTGCACGAAGAAGTCTGCTAGGTCTCTCAATACGTGTAACTGCATCTTCTTTTCTCCATACAATTGCACGATTTCTTAATTCTGGAGAGTTTTCCTTCCACATTTTGTGCCAAACATCATCTTGACTTAGTGTCATTAGATTCATAGAAAAAAATCCCCTTAATAATCCTATGAGAATTTAGAAAGGAAATTCATTATATTACACAGAGATTTTGTGGAAATATGAGATATTATCTTGCAATATTACTTGGGATGGGGGTAATTTTTTCAGGTAGTGCATTTGCACAATCAACGCAAGACATTGAGATAATACTTTCTTCTTCAACGTACAATTATGGTGATAAATTAGATTATAGAATAATTGTTTCAGAGATTACAGGAGAAGATGCATTTGTATATGTTACAGATGAGACAGGCAAAAAAAGTCAGATATTAACAATTCCAATTAGGAATACTGAATTAAGAATTGTTTCACCATTTGGGTTTGATAGTGTCATATGGAAAGAAGGCAAGTATGAATTAGAATTACAGTATTCAGGTGCAATTTCAAATACAGGATTTACAATCTTAGATGATGGTTCTATTGCAATTCCATATTGGGTAAAAGATGTTGCAAAATTGTGGATAGGTAACCAAGCACCAGATAGGGAGTATGCAAAATCATTACAATATTTGATTAATGAAGAGATAATCATTAATTCAGAGATTAGCGATGAGCTGAGAATACCAGAGTGGTTCAGAATTACAACTGCATGGTGGGCAGGCAATCAAATTCCAGATGCAGAATATGGAGAGTGTCTACAGTATTTGATTAATGAGAAAGTGATTCTTATTCCATATGATCAAGAATCAGTTATAGAAGGTTCATCAGAAAGTACTTTGTGACTTTTCTTTCCAATTCCCCACAAGATTAGTGTGATAGTAATACCAATCATCATTGCAATTACAACTGAATAAATAAGAGGACTATAATTAACATTCTTTGCATTTTTTTCCATATTAGATAATACACACTCACCATTTTCAAAAACTGTTCCGTCACCACATGAATTCATTAGTTTTTCAAGTTTTTCTTCTTCAGCATTTTTTGCATCTGCGTCTGCTTGTGCTTGTGCTGCTGCTTCTGCGTTTGCTTGTGCTGCTGCTTCTGCGTCTGCTTGTGCTTGTGCTGCTGCTTCTGCGTCAGCTTGTGCTTGTGCTGCAGAATTTTCAGCTTGTTGTTCTTGTTCTATCAGAAATGAATTGTTTGCAAGAATAGTACCAATGATTTCTATTTCTTCAGTTCCTGATGAAAGTGAAAAAGATAAAGTTCTTGAAGTGTCATCTTTTGTTTCCTCAAATTCAATTTCATCACCATCAGATAAGATAAAGAAATCGTCATCAGAATATCCAATCTTTGCATCAAAAAAATCTCGTTGAAGAGTGATAGATACATTGCCTTCAGAACCAGTAACTTCTGTTTCAAAGATTAGGGATATAAAATCAAGATCAGCAGTGGCAGATTTTAAAACTACATTATTTCCAGTATACTCAATATCATAACTAACAGAATCAATATCAGTTGAGACAGTGTCAGCAAATGCCGATGGAATCATTATTGCGGCAATAAGTACAGTGACATATGCAATATTTAGTTTCAATCCTAGATAACGCCTCTAAGGATTTGTATTATCTTTTCTGCTATAACATTTGCAGCTAAAGACTGAGCTTCTTTTGTCTGAGCGCCCATGTGAGGC
>CABXKZ010000019.1 GCA_902512865.1 uncultured marine group I thaumarchaeote
AAAAGCAAAAGAAATCTTCGGAGAGGTTGAAACCGCAGATGCATACATGTATGAAGATAAAGAAGGAGTCAAAGTATTTCTCGGCCCTGCAAATGAAAATGGAAGAAGAGAAGATCGAATCGATATTCTTCCACATTCATTACATATTTGGTATGAGTTTACCGATCCAGTTACGGAATTTTGTGAGTGGTTATTAGAAAATGTATATTTAATGAAAGAGGTTCAGGATTGAGATTCAAGTTCGGAGATAAGATCACGAACCTCAAAATTGTCAGGAGCAATTGCTAAAATTTTTTTGCAGCAATCAATTACTATGTCATTTTCTTTTAGGAATTGATGAACACGTAATTTTAAAGATAACGATTCAACGTCATCGGGTTTAATTTCTAATACACGGTCAATATAATGAAGCGTATTTTTTTCATCATTTAACATGTAGAACATGCTTCCCATAATGAATAGAAAGTCAGGATCTTGAGAAAATTTTGCTTCTAGTTCATTACCAAATTCTATAGCTTTCTCATATTCACCCTGGGAGATTAACTTGCGAAGTTTGCGTTTTGGATAATTAAATAAACCGCTCATTTTGTAACAAATATTATGAGATTCTCATAACTCCATTTGAGATTAACCATTGGATTCCACTAACAAAAGTATTATCATCAATTTGACCGTCAGCCCACCACTCTGCATTGCCCTTTATCCAATCAGGAATTTCGTTAGAGCCTGAACTACTACCTTGAGAAGTTTCGGGAATTTTCATAATTCCTTGATTAATTAAATATTGTATACCACTAACAAAAGATGCATCATCAATTTGATCATCAGCCCACCACTCTGCATTATTTTTTACCCATTGAGGAATTTCAGTGATGGATGCGGTAGGAGGTGCTACAAATGATGTTTGACCGCCTTTAACAACTTCAACTTCAACTGTAGTTAGACCAGAAGTTTCAGGGTTTCCACCGAGAATATGTTCAGGTCCAGTACCATAAACAACTATTGCATACGTGTATTTTCCTGGGGGTTCATCAACTAAGATGAATCTGTGTGTTTGACCAGATGCAGTGTATAATTCAGAAAATCCCAAATCTTTCGAGATTGTTTTGATAGGAGGTTTGGAAGGATCTGAGAAAATTGCAATGTCATAATGGACTTGATCTACATATTCAGTAGGATTTACCATTCGTTTGAAATCGATGAACCATTCAATATCACAACCTTGTTTTACAATTTTTGGACCATATGCACCTTTTACAATCATTGAGTATGTATTTGTAGATTCATTAAATTTTGTTTTTTCATATTCCACAGGACATCCTTTAGCTGCTTGTTTACTTTCAGTAGTTTCAACATTAACAAAAGGATTTGAAGATACATTCTCTTTGTAATCTAATAATTCAAATTCATATTCAGTTGGTGGGACACCTGATGAAACATGCATGAATGTTTTTGCTTTGATAGGAAATGGAAATTCATCAACAATCCAAACTTTACTTAGTATACCACCGGTTTTCCAAGTAACTAGAATAGAATCAAATTCACCAGCTCTAACTGTAATAGTTTGTTCAGCAGTAGGTAGGATTTGTTGACCGCCAATATTTGCAATCTTTCCCCATGAAGGTGCTCGGAAGTCTTTTGGACCTTTTCCAGTTAAGTCACCAATTTCTTTAGTTGCAAATGCAGAAAGCCAGACAATTGAAGATTTGTAAGCACCTCTATATTTTCCCAATATTTCATCTCCACCTGTGGGTTCTGGTGCAATATCACCAACATCCATTATTCCTTTTACAATTTTGTTACCATCATGAACTAGAACTTGCATTCTATACTTGTTCTCAGTTCCAACTAGAACTTTTTCTTGAACCCACAGTGACATATTAAATTGCTGACAATCTAGATAGTCAACATGACACACGTTAAAACTAAAATAGTCACCAACTTTGAGACCTTCACCAACATACCAGGAGCCATCAATGTTTACACCACCTGCTTGAAATCCACCTGAATTAACTTGAGCAAATGAATCTTGAGAGGCTAGTGGAATTAATAATAATGCAAATGCAAATGCAACAATAATTGCTAGTTTCACAAAATTCAGATTGTTATGAGCATATTTAATGTTTGATAGATTTAACAATAAGAAAAAAAGAAAAAAAGAAAAAATGATGCTATTTTTCTAGAGTTGTGATACTGCTTCTTTGCAGACATCAGTTGCGCATTTACAATCATGGCTACATATACAATGTCCTTGCATTGCACAATCACATGAATAATCTGGATCGCCTGAATCTGCTTCACAGCCGCATGCTTGATCTGTCATAGGATTATGACGTTAAACTTGGTTTTAAAAGTTATCTAGATTTTATTATGGAGATTTGTGGCTAAGTGTCAATAATGCATTCGTTACATTATACATTGAATCTATTGATGAAAGTAATTCAGATTGGGCATGTGTAAGATCAAATCCAGTTTTTAGAACATGAATTTTATCTAGATTTCTATTAAGTGAATTTTTAATTTTATAGAAAATATTTCTATTTTGATAATTCAGATATAGATAGCAATCAGATAGTAGGGAGTTTTGAATTAAATAATTTGCTTTTTTTTCAATAATTATTGAATTTTGATTTTTTTCGACCATGTCAGAAAATCCACAAGTGGATTTCAGCATTCTAGATAATAATGATTCAGTAGCTCGTTCAATTCCTGTTTCTGAAATAATTTTATCGGTAAATTGATTTGTATTTTTTTGTTTGAGAGTTCTCATTGATGATAATGCGTTAACAGGATTTGGTAAAATCTGATTTTGATAGAGGATTGAATCAATAAGTAGAATTATTCCAGATTTTATCCAACATGCGACAAATGGATCCTCTTGTTCAAGAGCGTTTTTTGCCTTCGATATTGCCAATTGAGATTCAACAAGAGCGTTTTTTGCAGATGCAGAAAATAATGTGTTTTTCTTTTTTTGAATTTTAGAGATGAGCGTTTTTAGTTCCCATTGTTCGTCGTGTATAATTTGGAGATTTTCATAAGAAAGTAGAGTCTCAGAATTACTTTCAGATAGATTTCCATGTGATGTTTTGATAATTTTTGATTCATGTTTAGTTATTACATCTGCTATATTTTTACCGTCAAATACAACTAAATTGTATATTTGACAATCAGTATCAAAACTATCTGAATTGTACCCTCCTATTGCAATAGGAGAGTTTGTTGTGCCAAGAATTTTCAGAATTTCATCGTGATTCATAATACTTTTGGTATTAACAGGTAATTATTTTCATTGCTCAAAACTTTTTTGAGAATATAGTTTAATTTTCAAATTATTTTGGATGTAAAGATTTTAGCGGATTCGTTTAATTATGACAAATTTCGAGTTTAAACAGCTCCTATAGTGTAGTCCGGCCAAGCATATTGCCCTCTCAAGGCAGTGACTCGGGTTCGAATCCCGATGGGAGCACCATTATAATAAAATTTTAACTCCCAGTATGTATTGACAATATTATGGAACTTAGGAAATTAAAATTAAAAGAACAGTATAGAACAGACGAAGATGATATAATTTCAGATTTTTTAATTCCTTGTCTAAATAATTGTATTGAATATGACAGAGCAGTGGAATTTGTAACATTAAGTGGTTTGACAACACTATCACTAGGATTTCACAACTCAACTCCAAATGCAAGAATGAGGCTAATTTCAGGGCATCAATTTGGAATTAAAGATTTGAATATAATGAAGAAGTTATTTTCAAAAAATGGTAATGGTTGGAAGAATTTTAATCCAGAGTTGATCAGAGATGTGAAACTTGATCATATTAGAAAATTGGCCAATGATGGAAATCTTATGTTAAAGATTGGCATTCCTAGTTCAGAGGATATTGATGGTACATTTTCAGAGAAAATGGGAATTTTCAGAGATGCGAATGGGGATTCAGTTGTTTTTTCAGGTACTGCAAGTGTGATGTTTGCTAAAAAAAATACAAATTTTGAGACTATTGACGTATTTACATCATGGGATGACAAGACAAGAGTAGAGACAAAGATAAGAGATTTTGAGAGATTGTGGTCAGATGAGACATCATCAGTGAAGGTTTACGATTTTGAATATGCTGAGAGAAACAATTTGTTAAAATATTCTGCAGAATGGGCAGTAAATCCTAATTAAAATTAAAGTCCTTCATCTCGAATTCAGGTTTATTTTCTAAGAAATTCATTTTGTTTATTTTGTAATAAATTATTTCTCCACGTCTTTCAATTACGGCAATGATAGGTTCTTTACCCATTTTTGTTATTTCTTCAATATTTTTGTAAAGTTTCCCAAGTTTTTGTTGAGTGCCTTCATTGAATGCAAAGATAATAAATTTTGCATCTTTTAGTCCATAGTTTCCACGTTCATAAACTCTAAAATCAGAACCAAATCCAAAACCATCTTTTACAACATATCCTTTAGTTCGCAAATCCCTATAAAGTAAAAATCGCGTCAGAATATCATCATTTTTTTGAATATATTGTTGCATTAATTCATCAAAAACAATAGTCTTGTTTACTTTTTTTAATTCAAGTTTATTGTTATACAAAAGATACAGTGCCTCAAACGAGTCTAAAACCAGAGTATCTTTTTCAGATTCTCCAAATCCTCGTTCTGTGAGAATATTCTGCATTTTTGGATTAATGACAATTATTTTTTCATTTATCAATTTTGCTGAGATCTTTGTTTCAAAGTCAAATGACATACCTCATTTAGAAGTATTACAATATAATAATTCTACATAATTGACTGAAAATTATACAAAATCTGGACTTCTCATGCTAATCGTTAAAATAGGGTTGTTAAATTTTCATTGATATGCATGGTGCATGTTATAGAAAAGGAAATGGACAGCCTTATGCCAACACAAGGCATATCAAAGGCAAACCTCAGATCAAAATTGCAAAATTTAACAGCGGAAATAAGAAAAGACAATTCGAATATTGTGTACAATTGAAAATTAATGAAAAAGTCCAAATTAGACATATGGCTCTTGAATCAACTAGACTTGCTGCAAACAAAACCCTAGAAAAAACTACAGGAGAAACAGGATATAATTCACGTCTAAGAGTTTATCCACATGTCAGACTCAGAGAGAATAAGACTATTGCAGCAGCAGGGGCTGATAGACTTTCAGAAGGTATGAGACGTTCTTTTGGAAAAGCAAATAGTCTTGCAGTAAGAGCAAGACAAGGACAAGTCATAATGGAAATGAATGTAGATAAAGAACATCTTGAAGCAGCAAAAAGTGCATTACGAAAAGCTTGTGTCAAGCTACCAGGCACCCCATCAATAAGCTTCTTTGAGAATAAAAAATTAGAAAATTTATCCTAGTTTACTTTTTATGAATTCAAGAAATTCATCAAATTCCATATCGTTAGGACTTCGTTTTAGAATTCTTCGATGTTGGTAATAAAATGAATTAAACAGACGCCCAATCATCATTCCTGAAGAAAACGAGATAGAATCAAAATTTGAGAATTTGTCTATAATTTGATTAGTTTTATTATCTTCATTTTTTATTTCACCTATTTTTTTTTCAAGAATTTTTATGATTTGTTCATCCATGTAGTGTTAACATACTGGATGAATTAAAAAATTGATATTGGATCATTAGGCTTTAATATGCAACTTTTTTTTAAACGTTTGAGCAGTCATAGTATAGTTTGGTTATTATTCTAGCTTGCCAAGTTAGTGACCCGGGTTCAAATCCCGGTGACTGCATGTTAGATTTTATGAGGATTTTCTAGCAATGATAATATCTACCTTGTAGTTTAGTTGAGTTCTTTCATTTATTTTTAGATTCCAATTTATTTTTGATGGTGTTTTTGTAGTTTTGCTAATTTGGAATCCATTTTGGTAAAGGATTTCACGAATTTGATTCTCATCAAGAGGATTTTTTACAGAATTTTTTCCTCGTTCATAATCATAAGGATCAGATAAGAAAATAAATCCATTAGATATTTGGTTGGAGATGATTTTCAGTAAAAAAGATGGTTCAACTATCTCCAATATATTTAATGCAATAATCAAATCAAATTTTTTCTTACCTAACGGATGATGAAGTATATCGGCTAAAAGATATTCACAATTATTTGGAGATTTTTTTTTAGCTTCAAGTAAGGCAGAAAAAGATGTATCAATTCCAAAAACATGAGTGTGCTTCGACGCAATTGTATTCGATATTATTCCGATAGAAGAACCATATTCTATAACAAAATTTTTTGGAGGTATTTTGGTGATGTATGATTTTATATTTTTATAAAAAGATGAGTTTTTGTTTTGTAGATAAATATCAGTCCAACGCTTTTCGGTTTGAAAAGAATCATTTCCAGATTTTTGAATATTTGACATGATGTTTTTAATGAATGTCTTCATAATTTTTGTACAGGATTGTTGAAGAAATAAACCACCTAAAGATGAACGATTTGTAAGAAATTGAGATAAATTTTCTATTAAAATAGGAATTTTGGAGATAATTGGGAATTTTAAATGACAGTGATTACATATGAAGAATCCTTCATTGATTTCATGTGTTTCATCTAAGATTTCTAGAGTTAAATTTCCTTTACATTTAATGCAAAATATGAATTGGGAATTTTTTTTATTCAATAATAGAAAACAAAGGTTGATGAATATCTATTTTGGGTTAAGACGTAACAGAATTGAAATTTTAAGATAGCATTAAATTAGTTTTCATTTTGTTTTTTTTATGGCAGAATTCAAGGAATTTGCGGAAGCACTTTTGGATCAAATTTCAGTTGAAATTAATGAAGAAAAAGAGATTGCGGAATTATCAGAAAAAATTAGTGAAGATTCAGAGTTTCCTAATCAATTCACAGAATTAGAATCATTTTCTAAGGACATATTTACAGATATTTCCAAAAGAATTGAAGAGTTTACAGGATACACAGTAAAACCAGACCTGAGAGTTGAATATCCAGGATTAAAAGAATTCAAATTATTAAAAGGTAGGAAAGTGTTTGCAACTAAACAATCAAGGAGTTTTGTTGATGAATTATTTTCAGCTGTTTCAGATTTAGATATTAATGGCATTGCAGAATTAATTGAAAAAGATTTGGAGAGGTTTTTGGTATATTCTACGTATGCAAAATCTTACATTTCAAAAATTTCAACCACATATGGAGATTATTTAGATTCTTGTGTGTATCTTAACAAGTTTATTCTATCAAATTATCCAAAAATCATTCTGTATAAACAAGGACAGCCATATGACTCGCGCAAAGAGCAAGTTGAATCAGGTTACAGAGGTGCACTCAAGATGACATTGGTTGAAGAGATAGTACATTCTACACAAGATAATTTACAGAATGAAAACAAAAATGCAGCTACAAATGTTAATTCAATTAATGAAGAATTAGCTAAAATAATTCTTAATTTGGGAGATAATGCTGCAAATAACCTATATGATTATTTACAGTTGCAAACAGTTCCAGATGACTTTCCAATTGCCAAAAGAGCAAATCTGTTTTTTATGCTAAATCCAGATAATTTTGTAGTCAATGTGTTAGGACCAGACGTAATGACCTATTCTCATGTTGAAATTGATCCTAAAATTTCAGAAATTGTTCCCGAATTACCTGATATTTACAAGAGATGGTTATTACCAATTCAAACACATCATGCTGCATTTTCTACGATGGAAGGTATGGCAGAATTTGCAGTGCAAAATATTCTACAAGATGATAACGATTTCAAGAATTATTTAACAACATTCATGGGTACTGATTTTTCATCATACAAAGTTAGAAAAAATATGGGAAAAGAATTAACAGAAAAGGTTTATGAAAAATTTGGAAAAGATGCATTTAGATTCTTGATTGATAGCCCACCCGGAACCAAAGAAGTAAAAGATCCAGAATTATATTTGAAAAGGGATTTATCATTGGGTTCATTACACAGGTAATGAATGAGAAAGATATTTCACTTATTTCAGAATGGAATTCTTTTGTTAATAATGTAAATTATAATTTAATTGAGAAATGTCTAAAATTAGCACAGATTTTGGAATATCCAGATCTGGACATATCAATGGAAATAGAGAAGATCAAAGAAATAGGAGTGAATTTCAGAAATAGAATTACAGAATCAAAGAATCCCACATATACGATTTCACTACTCAATGAATTTCTATTTGATGTTGAAGAGTTTCAAGGAGACTTGGATGATTACTATAATCCAAAAAATAATTTTCTTAATTATATTTTAGAAAAAAGATCAGGAATACCAATTACACTATGTATAGTATACACAGAGATTGCAAAATATGCAGGATTAGACCTTAAGATAGTAGGCTTTCCAAGCCACGTTATTGTCAAATATGAAGAAGAGATGATTTTAGACCCTTTTAACAGAGGTCGATTGTTAGAATTAGAAGATCTGCAGGAAATTTTGTATCAGAATTATGGAGATTCGGCCGAATTTGATGCTGATTATTTGAATGAGATTTCTAATGAAAAAATAATTATTCGAATGTTAAGAAATTTGAAAAATTCTTACACAGATTCATTTGCATATGAAATGGCAATAACATGTAATCAAATGATTTTACGAATGGTGCCAAATTCACCGGATGA
>CABXKZ010000020.1 GCA_902512865.1 uncultured marine group I thaumarchaeote
CTAGCAGGTAACTGCCCTTTGAATGACCTGAGCAATGGCTTTGAAGTCTATTCAAACCAAAGTGTTCTAGCCACAAATTTACTCGTTTTTTATCAGATCTGCCCTCATCATCCCATGGTTCACTGGCAGAGTGGATATACAATGAGTTTGGATTTGGTTTGATGTCAATTAAAGAACCAAAGTTCCAAAACGAAAATGCACAGATCATCTTGTCTTGATTTTTGATGACATCTTCTGCAGTTATCAAATTTGGTTCATCAAACAAATCTTTTTGAGATTTTGTCCATGATGATTTTAGCGGCTTAAAAATTGCTATATGTTCATCAGAAAAATCAGGGATTCCTAGTTGTGGGTCTTTTGATAAGTGCTTTAGATATGCAACATTGTTGATATCTACTACAAATTTTCGGTCATTGTCCTTTGCAATATCATAAAACGTTCGCATTCTATCCATATCCTTGAAATTAAAATCAGCAATTACTAATGCATCATTGTCCTTTACATTTGCATTACAATCATTGTAGACTTTTTGCTCAGACTCGTCAGTTTCAGGATCTGTAATTCTTGTTCCTTCACATAATAGTGCTATAGGATCAACTTCTGCTGCCTTTTTTACAAAATCTTCAGTCATGTCAGGTCTTGTTCCATGTAACCTGATATCACCAGTGTATACAATTGGGCCAGATGATGTGTAAATGATGAAACCATAGGCTCCAGGAACTGAATGATCTACATGAATTGGTTCAATTTCTAGTGAGCCAACCTTGAATTTATCGCCTGTTCTGAAAGTGTTGACTGTTCTTTCAATTTCATCAGCTTTTCTATCTATTCCTGCAGCAGTTCTTGGCTTGAATGATAAAATTTCTTTTTCAAAGCTTCTTTGTCCCCGTTCCTGAATTGCCTCTAGAATTAACTTGCAGGTATCACCCATGTAAATTGGAATATCTTCATGTAGAAATGAAATGTAATCAGCATGGTCTGCGTGTGCATGTGTTAACAGTACAGCATCAATGTCAGCAGGCTTTGGTTCTTCTCCTAACATTACATTAAGATCATTTCTATACAATCCATCTAATTTTGGAATCATTCCCATTTCAAAAAAATCACGAAGACCAGCTGCAGTCCTTGGACTCATAAACTCATCAAAATAGGCACCACGCTTGCCAAAGCTCATGCCAAAATCTAGGAACACTTTGGTGTCTTTATCTTCGAGGAGAATTTTGTTTCCTCCAACCTCGTTTACACCGCCATAGAAAGTAAGACTAGTCAATCATACCACCCAAATTCATGGTTTTCCCCATTCAAAAAGACAGCGATCACAACAAAATTGTTTAGAATTTTCATCTATACAACATCCACCAAATCTAATTTTCCCTTCATCAATTTTCTTTTGTAATGTTTCATCAGGTTCATTTGCAGGCAGACCCCAGATAGTCTCTGTAATGTCTGTACTCTTACACTTTGGACACATCATTTACTTCCACTCCTCCAAGTTCGTATCATCAATTTCATCTATTGACACGCGGTGGTTGGAGATTTCCTCAAGACCTTCCAATATGTGAGATAGTATTATCTGAAAGTTTGGATTTACAAACTCATTTCTGGAGATTCTCCTTAGATCCTCTAACAGTATTTCAGGTTCAACTTCTTTTGAATTAGTAATGCAGATCAGTATTCTTTGCATCCGATCTCTTACTGCCTCTTGTTTTTTACGCTTTGATGGATATGGTGGTTTCATTTCCATTCCTCCATAGTTGTCTCATCAAATTGTTTTTGTGGTTTTTTTGGTGTCGTTGATTTATGCATTTCCATTTCCAGATTCATCATAGTAGAACCTGAACTTGTACCTGCAAACATACAATGATCTCCGAATCCTACCAGTATGTTTACAAGCACTGCTATGAATTTTGGATTCTTGTTTTTTTCAGCAAATCCACTTATTTCATTCCAGAGTTCCTTTTCATTACGATACTCTGTTGTCTTTAGAATTTTGAACATTTGGTCTAGTTCGTTTTTTACACTGCTGATGAATTTTACATCATCATCTTTCAATTTGTGAATATATTTCATCATATCCACAATGAATCTTCTAATTCGTTTTTTGTTCTTCAATTCATGTCTGCAGCTCATACACACTTCAGTTTCAGGATTGGCATTATTTTTCAATAATTTTTCACAGAATGTACATCTCATTTTCATCTTACCTTACCTCCAATCACATTCTGAGTTTTGATGTGCCATCCTCTGCAAAGACCACACAATTGTTTTAGAGTACTTGCCTTTCCAGGATATCGAACAATCTTTTGACATTGTATGCATCTCATTTTGATAACTCCCACATGTTGTATTCCTGTTCAGTCTCGTTGCAGAAGCATTTTAGGCACATTTGACCCAAAACATCAGCCAAGTTCATCTCGTCATCTCCGACAAAATTACCACAGTCCATACATTTCATGTATATTGGTACAAGCCATTCAGCTGGATTCAGACCAATGTGTTCTCTAAATTCATCATCAAGCAATGCTAGACATTTTGGTGCAGTGCCTTTTTGAATGACCCATAGTTTTTTGTGTCTGGTTTTTAACATGGCCTTCAAAATTACCGACTCGTGTATCTGCCAAAGTTTTTCACTATGGGAAACTTTTGTTTTCTGACACAGATTACATCTTACGCTACTTAATTCTCTAAGTTGCTTTTGATGTATAACCCACTGCTTGTTAGTGTGTGTTTTACTATCTTTGAGACATTTTTGACATAGACTCATTTCATATCCTCCTTTGTATTTTGTGAATACTCATCCATTGGATCAGAGTATCCATATCCAGAACTTTCATTGGAATTCGAACCGACATTCAAATTGTTGATATTGAATGTATTTTCGTTATACTGAGAGAATCTTAGCTTTTGTCTTAGGTCATCCCAGAAGTATATCACCAGCATTACAATTCCTGCAGGTGTTGCTATTCCCGAACATGTCAGAAATATACCCAGAAACAACCAGAACCTACTTGCCACTTTCAACACTCCTGTTTGTGAATCCAAGAACCATCACCAGACCACTTGCAGTCTGGATGTCCTTAATCACCTTGAATCCTTTTTCAAGGTAGGCATTTACTTCGTCTTCGCCAGCCTTGTAGTACTTTCGATCAAACTCAACTGCTACAAATCTGATAGTATGAATTTGCTCTTTGGATTTGTCATCAGTTAGACTTTCTATTTTCTCCTTCTGCTCCTTGATGATCTTATCTTTCTCATCTAGTGCAGAAAGAGTTTTTTGTTCTGCTGATACTTTTTCTACAGATTCATACTGGCTATCATTTCCAGATTTTTTTGAAGGCTCTGTAATTGCCTTATCCTCAGTAGAGGATCTTTCTGTTCTTTTGGTCATCATGATATTACCCTAATCTTTTATACAGTTAGGAATTATAAGGACTATGTTCATACTATGCTTACTTTACATACTATTTTCATGCCCAGTTTTCTCACAAATTGAAGAGAATGAAACCGCCAGGTGTGGTTTTTAGTGTACACTGCACTTTTGATATCATTTTTTTGTAGAAGGTTTCAAGCGGCTCAACCTCTCTTCTATGTTATGAGGGTTTGATGGTCGGCAGTGTGTTCTCAATAGCGAACCTATTTCTGTTCATGTCAAACAAGATGGGATTTTTCGCCGACTTCATAGAAAAAATAAGCTGTACTTCCTATTAAGCCACACTATGCGTATACGCTTTTTTACCCCAATTGAAAATTTTTAAAAAAAAATAAAAACAAGTAATACATTTCTAATTATTGGAATCTGAACTAACCTGCATTTTGTGTAAACAAAAAATTCCTGCAAAGGAGCATGTACATAACTGTGAAGACGGAATAACTGTACAAATTGTCAATGCTAATCTTCCAAATGAATTACCAGAACATTTGAAGTTAAATATCAATAATCCAAAAAATGCATTTTCCATAAGAGCTGAAAGAATTTTAACACAAAAATGTGACTCTTGCAAATTAAATGAGGTAAAATCTTTTGAAAGAATTTGGAAAATATGTTCAGATGCATCTGATGGAAAAGAGGGCGTGTATAGAGCAAATTTTGAAAAATGCAATGAATGCCAAGAAAAAGAAGAAAATGATGCTGCTAAAACATTAAGAGAAGCTGAAAAGATACTATTGAGAAAGAAAGAGGTTGATCATGAATGGCTGGGGTCACATAATTTACAATGTAGGTTTTGTGGACAAGTCTTCATTCTTACAAAAGAAGATTTCATCGAGCATGAAGATTTTTGTCAGAGAAATTCTCAACTTGAAAATTAATACGTTTGGGGTTTTTCATATTTACTAGTTTTTTCTGTGCGCTTTTTAATTACAGTAAATGCTTTGTAAATTTGCTTGAATTTTTCACTAGCATTAGGGGACTTGTTTCGATCAGGATGGAACTTGAGAGATAATTCTCGAAATCTTTTCTTCACTTGATCATACGTTGCATTATGTTCTAATCCAAGAATTTCATAATGTTTCATCATCATTTTCATACGTCTTTCAAACATAGCATTAAACAAATTTTCAAATGCATCTTTCAAATCTTCATACGTCTCTTCTTCACGTTTTTGCTCTTCTTTGGCCTCTTCCTGTCTGCGTTTTTCCTTTGCTTTTTGCCAAATTCTTTCAGATTCTGCCCTGCGTTTGGATTCCTCTTCTTCACGTTTTTTGCGTCTTTTTTGGGCATATTTGTACAAAATTACGCCTAATATGACCACAGGTAATGTGATAAACCAATACGTCACTGCAAGATATACCACCACAATAAAGAGTAAAACTAGAGCAACAATTACGGGAAAAACCATTATTCTCTATTTCCTCCAAATTGATGAATTTGTAAATTAGAAAAAAATGGGAGAAGGGTCAAAGTATTTTCAAGGACCCAGTTCTAGAATAAACCTAGAACTTCTGCCATAACCTTCAACTGTTCTAAAGCAACAGCCTTCCAGTTTTCGGCATCTTTCTTGTATTGTTCTATTGAAGCATTTGCTGTCTGCAGTTCTGCGATACTAGACTGTGCACTGATTGCATTATCTTGTGCAGTTGTTAATTCTGCCTTGATTGTTGCTATCTGGCTTTGATACAATACTTCTCTCTCACCTGCATTTGATAACTGGAGTTTTAACTCTGCTATCTCTGTCTGCAAGGGTTTGAGTTTCTCGTTCATCTTTGCCTCTATCTGTGCTTTGAAGTTTTTAGCAGCATCACTTACCTCTTGGTAATTAGAAGTGCTTGTTGTTTTTACTTCAACTGCTTCATAGATATAGAATTTACCCCAAGTGTCTGTTGTTCTGTCAAACCACTCGTGATATCCAAGTTCCATGTTCTTTGTCTCAAAGATACATACAGAATATTCATCTGCATTCCAACCTGATTGACAATTTGATGTATGTGGTGCTTTGCTCTTATCGTAGAGTTCAAAACCTTTCAAACCATCTGGATTACCTGTAAAATGTATTACAGCATTTGTATCAAATTCCATCATAGTCTTTAGTTCGTCACCATAAAATACATGTGTGACATCTTCCATGCTTACAGCGAAGGCAGGAGATATTACACCAGCTGCTACAACGGCTGCTAACAAAATTATGTGTTTGTTCGTCATTGGTTATTCTTTAGTTACCAAAACCTATAAATAATATGTGTATAGTATGCATACTATAGATACTATTATGACTGGAAATGTAAAATTACGTGTACATATTGCCCCCGTAGGCTTTGAGATAGACAGAGTTGTGCAACCAGCATTAGAAATGCGAGCAGATAAGGTCTATTTGCTAAGGCACAATAATCACTCTGTTGATAAATCTGGCCCATATTTAGAAAAAATTGAAAAAAAACTAAAGCTGAAAAATATTCCAGTCAAAGTTATCGAGGCCGATAGATTTCGACTATTTTCAATAATCAAGGTGATCAAAGAGACTATTCAAAGTGAACAAGAAAATGACATCTATGTGAATATTGCAAGTGGTTCTAAAATTCATGCAGTTGGATGTATGATGGCATGCATGATTTTTGATGACAGAACAAACATCAACCCATACTATGCAATGGCTGAAGAATATCCAGTTTTCAAAGGAAAAGAGCAGCAAACCTATGGCGTAAAAGAGATCTATTCTTTACCAACCTATCAATTAAGAACTCCAAACTACAAGCTTCTAGGTGCGTTAGAGATTATTCATGAAAAAAAGAAGATTACAAAAAAGGAGCTTGCTGCACTTGCCGAAGAAAATGAGCTAATCAATGTTGGTGCAAAAGAGGAGAACTTTGATCAGGCTAGATTTGCAAGTCTTGATAAAAACATCATTCAACCGTTAGAAAACGAGTGGGGTTTTGTGGAGACAGAAAAGATTGGCAGGAATAGATGGCTAAAGTTATCAAAAGAAGGGGAATTTGCCGCCGAATTTCTGATTTAAGATAATCTTGATTGTGCCTTCATATTTTCAAACCAGCGTCTGATTGTGAATTTCCTCACTAGAGCAATTGATGTGAATATTAGACTAATGCTCATCATTCCAATAAAATCCTGATTTGCTATTTCATCAACAAACAATGGCAGTACAAAGAAATTCACTGGTAGATAAAATACAAATCCAATTACAATGTCAATTA
Source organism: uncultured marine group I thaumarchaeote (assembly GCA_902512865.1). Next base: position 6,646 of record CABXKZ010000020.1, read on the forward strand.
CAGACTCGAATAGAGATTTTAGCCTAGAATCAGGCTTGGTTTTTGTTATTTTTTCCATGAATGATATAGAATGAATTTGGTCTTAAATCACAGGTGTAGAGTCTGCATACTAATCATACCATTGGAGAATCTCTTTGGAGTGTTTTTTTAAACCACTCATTACGTCTCCATAGAAGATAGATTAGGATGAAAACCTATCAATAACTATTACAAAAATTGATTACAAATGGAAGAAAGCCTGAAATGGACAGAAAGAATCAACCTTTCGGAAGTTAGAGATCCTTTACAGTTAGCAGTTTTTAGATACCCAGATGGAAAGTTTCTTCCTGGAATAACTACTCAGACTTTACGAATTCGATATTTTACATATATGATATGGGTATGGGATCAAATCAAGAAAAGAAAAGAAAAGAGAATGAAAAGTCGCGACCTAGAAAAAATTCTGGTACTGGTTTCGGCTCACCATCATGAAAATAATGATCCGCCAAAAGGTATACTAAATATCACATCCGCAAAAGAATTTTTGAAAGAAGATAAAATTCCTCAGATAGATCTTGACAAGTTTGAACCATTTGGTAAAAAAAATAAAAAGAAAGGTTATGGACATGCTTTCTATACCACACCTTTAGCCACATTAGACATAAAGTGGGGAGAAAAAGATGATGAAGTGGTAATTTCTCCAGCAGGAGAAGGAATCTCTAACATATTTTCTGGATATATAGAAAAAATTGAAGATAAGATTTGGTCAAAAACCTTAACAAAATATGATTTGGAAAAAATGAGTAATCTTTGTTGCTGTTCAATTTCTACTCAAGAACAAAATTTTTGGAAAAAAGTTTTCTTTGGATTAACTAAAAAAGGAAATAACAATGCATTAGAAATTGATGATGACAAGCAATTAGAGATTATAGATGCTGATAAACTTCAATTTGAAAAAAATTCCGTTAATGAATTTGGTTTTGTAGAACAATTAGAGATAGGAGATGACAAGGAAGCTGAATTTGAATTAGATAATCAACATAAAGGTAAAACGGAATCTGAAATGAGAAAAGCTACATTATTTTTATTACTTGAGATAATAAAAAATTCAAAGCCTGATTCATCTGCACCCAAGTTATATCAAACAATAAGAGATTCTATTTACTATTCACAGTTTAAAGTTAAAGATGAGATTTCGCAAATAGATTTCAATCAAAAACTTGAATCATATAGAAAATATTGGGAAGTTTATGCCCACAATCAATACTATGTGACAATTTTTGAAAAAACTCTTTCTGTAATATTAGACATTAGTAAACGCAATCCATTTGGGATAGAAATCGATAAACTTGTCAAAAAGATTGATTCGAAAGAATTTCTAGATTCAATCAACAAAAAATTTGCAGAAAAACTTGGATTTCAAATATCTGACTCCGATAGCGTACAAACTGTATATGATGAGTTAGTGAATGCCATGGGAGATAAGAAAACAGAACTGTCTAGCCCAATAAATGAACATGACATACTTGAGAAAATACGAAAAACAACAGATCAAACTGAAACTGAAACATTAGGATTAATTTTTGTTCTATTTCTATTATGTAAATATCGATATTCCTCTTTTGATGATAATGCATTACGAATGAATAATGCTATAGATCATTTCAAATGGAATAGTGTCAAGCCTGAAACAAGGTATGATGAATTTGGTAAGGTTCAAGTAACAAAATTTCCAGAAGAATTACTCAGATTTGTCATCAAGAGATATCGTATTGCTGGTGGGATAAAAATGGCTAATAAAACTAGAGCATGGCTTTTCACTGTCGTCAATGATATTTTGTCTTTTACTGATCAAGAAACAAAAAAGCCAAAGGAATTCAATGAAAACCTGTATAGAGATAGAAAGTGGAATATTGTTTTAGAATTGTTGGATGA
>CABXKZ010000021.1 GCA_902512865.1 uncultured marine group I thaumarchaeote
TTGAGAATTATCTCTAATTTGATATTGTAGTGAGACATCGTATGGAGAATTGGTAGAAGGTATGAATTCATCAGTATATTCATCAGAATAAGACATTAAAGGTACAAAGAGTAACATGGAAGTAATAATTATCGTTACAAGAGAATATTGAATTGATATTAGTTTAATCATCTTCAAATCTAGCATAATTTTTTGTAATATTTTGAAGACGAGTTCTTTTTCCACCTACAACTTTAAGATCAACTTGGATTTCCCCATTTTCAACAGTTATGATGTTATAGCTATTTTCAAAGAATCCTCTTACACGTTTAGAGGAGGTTGTACCAGCATTTGCGATAAGCAGATTGCTAAAATCCCACATCCAAGGTCTATGTTTATGACCACATAAAACAAGATTTACTTTAGAATCCAAAGTTGCACGTAAAACATCACCTGCATCAACGATTGTGAGTCTATCAGAACCAGTATCAGGAATACCTATCAAATGATGATGCATTGCAAGAATAGTAACTCTATCTTCAAACTTTTTCATAGTTCTTTCAAGCCAGAGTGTTTGCCTATATCCAACTTCACCGTCATCACGATCTGGTCTTGCAGTTCCTAGTGTAACTACTACTACCTCATCACTCAGTTCATTAATTGTTTGAAATGGAAAATATTTTTTGAAATGTAAATATCCAGTGTTTCTATAATCATGATTTCCAGGCATTGCGATGATTTTTTCAGCATTAATTTTTGAGATTAATTCTTTACACCCTTCATATTCTTCTTTTAGACCTTCATTGGTCAAATCGCCAGTAATTATTACTGCATATGGAGATAATTCATTTACTTCATCAATTACTTGTTCAAAAACATCATTACGAAATTGTGATCCAAAATGAACATCAGATAATTGGACAATCTTCACAAGATTATGTTAAGATTATACTGATTTAAGATTTTTCAATTTGAAAAATTGAGTTTTGATTTATTGCCAGTACTTTTCCCTAAACCATTTTTTATTATTTCTAATGCTTCATGAGTCCTTTCAGGCTTTGGTAACTGAATCATGAATATTTTTTCAGGATGATTTACAGAAGTGATAGCAAGTATAGTATTTTTAGCAAGTGATTCAAAGAACTCGAGATTCTCATTTGCATTAATTAGAATTTTTTCATTTATTCCACCGTATGAAAATGTCAATAATATCTCTACAAAGACATGACCCAATCCATCTTGCAAAATATTTAGATTAGTATCTACAGACAAGGGTTTGCCTGCAACCTTATTCAAGATATCATCAAACTTTCGTCCTTCAAATCCAATGCAAGGAACTGTTTTACCTTCAAAATCTTCTACAGACAAATCCTTATGACATTTTTTTAAAAAATCATTTAGTTCGTTATTTGTCAAATCATTTCCTTGATAATTTTGGAATTACGTAATCACCGGCTTTTACCAAGAAAGGCGTGATAAATGCAGTTATTATTGCAATTAACCCAATCAATGGGAACAAAAATGCACTGACAACACCAGCATCTACTCCAACCTTAATTATTACAATTGAGAATTCACCTCTAGGTGCTGCAAGAGTAAATGCTGAACGAAGTGATTTTCCTTTTGGTTGCCTCATCAATACATTTCCAAGCAGATTTCCTCCTAACTTCATGCCAAGGGCAATTGCAATTAATGCAATTGCAATAAAGATGTAATTTTCTAATTGACTTACATCCATTAGAGCACCTACAGATACAAAGAAGATTGCAACAAACATGTCCTTTATTGGACTGGATAGAATTTTAGAGACCTCTGCAGATTTTGATTCTGCAACAAGTACGCCTGCAAGAAATGCGCCAATTGCTACAGATAGTCCTACAATATTTGCCAGTAATGCATAACCAAAACATACGCCTAATACACTAAGTAGTAAAATTTCTCGATTTTCGGCACTTGCAACTTTGTCTATTAATTTTGGAATTGTACGTATTCCCACAGTAAAGGTTCCAACTATCAAAATTGTAGCAACAACTACAACAGCAATTGCACCTTCAATTGACACAGTTCCTGCTAATGCAATTGATTCTAATGATGCAATTAGAATTACAGCAATTACATCTTCAACAATCAATATTCCTAAAACTAGAATAGAAGATTCTTTTTTGATCTTCCCTGTTTCCTCTAAAACTTTTACAATTATTGCAGTACTGCTGATAGATAATGCAGCAGCAAGGAATAATGAATCCATGAATCCTAATCCAAACATAGTGCATGCATAAAATACAGCAATTAGAGTAAGAAATAGACCAAGACTTCCTACACCGATAGCAACTTTACCAATAGAACGTATTTTTGCAAATGGAAATTCAATACCAATTACGAACAAAAGCAAAATTACACCAATTTCAGCAAAAACATTCAGTGCCGCAATATCTGAGAGTATTCCTACAGCTTCACCAGGTTCAACATTTCCACTTTCAGGAAGAAATGAAGTCCAGAGAGGAGATAACGGTCCAATCAGCATCCCAGCAAATAGATATCCAATGATTAGAGGTTGTCTTATCTTAAAGAATGCAAGTGTGACAATTCCTGCAAGAATCATTATCACTGCCAGATCAGTTACAAAGGTGTCATGAGGCATTTGTAGAGGATTGATTTTATCAACTAAACTCCAGATTCCTCCTTCTATGGTGCTTTCTTCATTCCCAGCACCTAACTGAAGGAAAATGTTTTGCATCTATGTATAGTGTAATAGTTAATTTAAAACAATTTTCAGGATACAGCTTTATTTTGATAAATTTTTCACTATAATATCTGGGATGATGATCAGAGTGTCTGATTTATGAAGAAATAATCTCTGGGGTATCTGACCAGAATGGTTATTTTGATAGAACCTTCGTTATATATGGTACGGTACCATACGGTAATACATGATACAATGCGAATATTGCAATAGAGGTTTTATTGAAAGCCAAAATGGATTAGCTGAGAAGACATTTCATCAGTTATTACATGACCCAGAGACTATCAACAAATAGTCTCTACGTTTTTCTTTTTTCATACCTCACTTTTTAAACCAGCAATGTAACTTCAGAATATAATGGCTGATAGAAAGAGAAGAATAAAAAAGGAATCCGCCAAAACAAAAAGAGATCCAAGTCCTTCACAAGTATACAACAAAGTGAATGCAGTTTCAGAATCAACAAAAGCATTATCAAAGGAAATTAAAGGAATGGCTAAGATATTCAAAGATAATCAGAAGATTCTGGTATCAATGAGCGATATGATGGAATCAATAAGTTTAGCAATGACACAAATGCAGAAACAAGCAAAACAAATCAACATAATTGAAGAAGACACACAGAGATTATTCACAGGGTTAAACCAAGTAAAAATTCATGAGAAATTCATCACAAAGCTGAATAAACAAACGGAACAATTAGATAAAAAAATTGTAAAGATAGATGAGAAACAGGATTCAATGCCAAAAACCAACGAGATTATAAAATCAATTTCAGAAAGTAAGGAATCCATACGAAATAATTCAAAAATGATTATGAAAATTGCAAACAGAGTAGATCAAGTAAAAGACAAAATGGATGAGGAACCAAAAGTTGGAAGAAATGTTACATCACAGATTGAAGAACTCAGAGAGGGTATAAGATCAATAACTAGTAGGACAGGAGATATTGGAAAAGATATGTCAAATTTGAAAAATGAGATTGGAGGATTAGTATCCAGTCCAAAGATTTCCTCTTTGATAGGAGATGGAATGAAGACGTTCAAATCAGAGATTGAAGAAAAAATATCGAATATTTCAAATATGATAGATCGTTCAGACCGAATTGTATCTGAATTTCATCAAAAAACAGACAAAGTTATGCATGAATTACAAAGTGTAAAAGGAGTCACAAACAAGGCCTCAGATGACAGTTCTAAAGAAGTTGTGGCAATTCTCAAACTTAACGAATATCAATCAAGTATTAGAATGCAGGCTGAATCAAAATATGGAGATATTAAGGATGTTGAAAAAATGGCAACACAAACAACTGAATTAATTAATTTGTTTGACAGATTATCAATTGAAACAGAAAATAAGATTCCACTTCCATATGAAGTTAGACAATGGGCAGTGGGTAAAATTTTTGATTGTGCAGATAAATGGGAATTACGATTTTCAGAAGTTTTTAGTATATTGATAAATAATTTAGGAAGAGAGTTACTAAAAGAAGCAATTAGAATTCCTCAGGTCAGAGATATTTTTGGAATTCGTGCAGTTGATGAAATCAGGAACGAATTAAATATTTCTTAGACATCCTGTGAGACATCATATTCATTCATTTTTTGCTTCTTTTTATTTAGTACAGCAAATATTCCTAAAATTGCTGCAATCCAAATACAACTGAATATTATATTTGAAAAACTCACATACATGTAAGGTATAGCATCTGCAATGTTTTCTTGTATAAGGATAGCACGACTGTTAATATCTAACATGCCAGTATGATATGCAGCGCTATCAGTAGGGACTGCTGCAATTTTTTCTGCACTTAACAACATTGTATCAAGATCAGATTGAATTCTTACAAAATTTGTAGAATCAGTTGGGAATATCCAAACAGGGTTTCCTGTTGCAGGAAGATTTGCTTTAATTGAATTAATGTCAGCGATGATTGATTGAGGATTTGATGTTGCTACAATTCGATCTAAGAAACCAACCGATTGATCAAGAGGGTATACATCACTTGCATAGCCTGTATATGATGCATAACCACCAATTGCAATTATTGCAAAGATACCAACGAGTGCAAGTTTGTAGAAATTATTAGCCAATTTTTCCTCTTTTGTTATTTTATGCTTTGTAGATTGTGGTCTTTTATATCTTGTATGAGAGAAACTTAGCCATGAAATGTAAAAGAATCCTACAGCCTGTAGTGCAATAATAGGTACGAATATAGGATTATTAGAAAATATTGCGATGAATATTCCAAGAATCCCATACACAGCAAAGAACATTTCCAATAAAGTGGTCTTTGAGAAAGGCAAGTTGTATGCTTTATCTCGCCAATCATCATCATTTGTAACAATTCCATATTTTGGAGTTCGAAGAAATTCATTCTTTTTACCAAATACTCCATCAAACACAGCTACAGTATTATTCACAGACATCCCAATTGAGTAAACAAGAAGATATGGCAATGCCTTTGCATGTCCCTTCCAATTATTTTTGTACATTTTATTAATGACAAGAAGATACGCACCTGGGCCCATAGCAAGATAGGTTGCTAAAGTTAATGCAGGCAAAAAGCTGACAATGTAAAGATTAACTTCAGATGCAAGAAGTATTGGGAGTGTAATAAATTGTATTAGCATAAGTGGAAAAACAATATGTCGTGTAAGTTGAATGAAAGCCTGTAGTTTTGCATCAAAAGCTATTTTTCTTTTAAGTAGGATATCACCAAGCAGTTTAACAGCACATTGTATAGAGCCCTTAGCCCAACGAAACTGTTGTCTTTTTGCCCCATTCATTTGTACTGGGAGCTCTGCATCAACTACTATATCAGGTAAAAATAGACATTTCCAGCCTTTCATCTGTGCTCTATAACTTAGATCTAAATCTTCCACCAGAGTTGCAGTATGCCAACCACCTGCATCATCAATACATTCTTTTCTCCAGATACCTGCAGTTCCATTAAAATTCATGAATAGTTTAGAATTACTTTTTGCTTTTTGTTCTACCAAGAAATGAAAATCTAAATTTAATGCCTGAGCTTGCGTAAGAGCAGAATAATTTTCATTGATATGTCCCCATCTACATTGAACAAGACCAATATTTGATTTTGTAAAGTGAGGTATTGCTTTTTTCAGATACCACGTTGGAGGAATAAAGTCTGCATCAAAGATTGCAACAAATTCACTAGTAGTAGATTTCATTGCATGTTTTAAAGCACCAGCCTTGTATCCATTTCGTGTCCCCCTACGAACATGTTCAATATCAAATCCTAAACTTTGGTATTTTTTTACAGTATTTGACATTGTTTCAACAGTATTATCATCAGAATCATCTAGAACCATGATTCTCATCTTATCTTTAGGATAATCTTGTTGACATACAGCATCAACTAGTCTTGTTGCAACGTACTTTTCATTATAGATTGGTAGCTGAATGGTGATTGTTGGTTCACCAACCTCAATAATTGGATTAATATCTTTCCGGCGACTGGATAAAAATGCCAGATAATAGAAATTACAGGTATACCCAATGATTAGAATTGCACAGAATATGAAAATTTGAAATATAAATTGAGTGAACGGATTTCCTTCCAATGTCTACCACTTTGAAACTTGTATCGGTGCTATATATCTGAAATCAGAAAGATTACTTTTGTTCAAAGATTTTGATGGCTTTTGGAGGACAAACTCCCTCACATGCAAGACAGAAAATACAATCAGGTTCTTTTGACATTAATGGTTTCTTATCAGACGCAGGATTTCCAGAAAATTCTGCAAATTCATAAACACCTACAGGACATGCATCAATGCAAGCACCATCTGCAACACAAATATCAAAATCAACTGATACAAATTCTCCCCATACACCCATAATTCCATTTTCAGTTCCAACTCGACCCCATGTTTTAATCTCATGGCCAGTTTCAGCTTCGAACGATGGAGATTGTTTCATTTTAGATTTATACTCAATATCAATTGGTCCAGGCTTTGCACCATCTGGTATTTCCATATTTGCTTCATCGATTTCTTCAATTGCATCATCTTCAGATGCAGCTTTTGGTTTTGGTTTTGCATTAAGAACAATCATTGCTAGAGGTGTTAATTCTTCTAATCTTTTGATTGATTCTTTTTCAGAAATTTTTTCAAGTTTAATTAATGCAGCACGGAATTTTTCTTCAAGTATGGTATTACGTAAGACAGTATCAGTAACCATCTTTGCAAAATGATCAGCCTTTTTTCTATAATCTTTTAACCAATGTGGATCACCGAATTTATCAATTGGCCAAATTTGATAGATAATATCAACAACTTCGCCAGTTACAATTTCTACTGTGACATTCAGATCAACTTTTTCATAATTTTTATCATATTGATTAGACATATTTTCTTCAGTCCAATTGTATGTAGCAAATATTCTATCTGCATAGATTTCCATTTCAAATGCCTTTTTCAAACCATCATGGATAGATTTTATTTCAAGGGGATCATCTAATTTGAATGGCAAACGATACAATCCCAGTTTAAATCCGTGTAATGGATAAACACCTCTTTTTGCAGTGGGTGATTCCATTGTGTAAACACGATCTTTCAGTAATAGTGACATTTACACTAATTGCGTCTCAATTAGTTAAAAATGTTATCGAGTGACAAGTAAAAATTTCATCGAGTGTTAATTTTCTGTTGGATTTGACTCACACTTTACAACTAAGTCACTGTTTTGTTCATCAATAATTCCACATGTATCGATATCTTCTCCACCATCAATTATATCAAAACCAAGTCCACCAAAAATATAATCTTCACCAGAATGACCTTTGATTATATCATTTCCAGATTGGCCAGAAATATTGTCGTTGCCTTCATTTCCAAAGATTATATCATTGCCTTCACCACCCAAGATACAATCATTGCCTTTATTTCCAGAGATTATATCATCACCACCTTTTGCAAATATTAAATCAGGAAGTGTGGTTCCAATTAACAAATCATCATCTTCAGAACCTACAATTGTATTGTAGTAAGATGGAGAATTACCACAAGCCTGAACAGAGATTACCTGGGACGAGAATGATGAATTTCCAAATTTATCAGTTGCAGTCCATGTGACTATTGTTTCACCTAGTGGGAATACTTCAGGTGCATCGTTAGTAATCATTGGGGAATCATCAATGATATCTTCTCCATATGCTAATCCAACATCAACAAGATTTGTGGTGCTTACTGCGTCAATAACTATGTCTTGAGGAGTATTCAATGATGGTGCGGTTGTGTCAATGACTGATATGGTTTGAGTGGTGGATGCAGAGTTACCAGAGGTGTCAGTTGCGGTCCATGTGACTATTGTTTCACCAAATTCATAGTATTGCGGAGCATTATTTGTAATTTTTACATCACTAATTGGTTCAATTACAAAGATTGAGTCTAATGTAAT
>CABXKZ010000022.1 GCA_902512865.1 uncultured marine group I thaumarchaeote
TTTTTCCTCAGGTTCTGATAAAATTTTATTGAAAATTGATTCAGATGTTAATTTGATACTATCTTCTTCTTCAACTTTAACCACATATGATGGTCTATTAATAATTCGATCTCCAATCAAAACATGTCCATGTGATATTGCCTGTCTTGCTTGATATGGTGTTTTAAAGAAAAATTTTCTAAAAACAATTGTTTGTAATCTTCTTGCCAATAAATTCTCAATTTCTAAATTGAGAACATCATCTAATGTTGCAGTCTTCTCTACAAGTCCTATACGTGATAATGAATGCATTAGAATTGGTTCTTCTTTTTCTCGAATTTCTTGTCTTACGGCAAGTAAAGAACGTGCTTGATGTCTTAATCTAGATAATTCGGTTCTTGATTTCCAAAGTTCTCTTTTTGTTTTTAATCCAAAAGTACCCACTGTCTTTAATTCATCCATCTTTAATTCAAAATTAAATGGTCTTTTTGGTTTCTTCCAAACTCTTCTGAAATTTTTAGTATCTCCCATATTTTATCTACTCCTTTTTCTCTGCTGCTGGCGCTGCTTTTGCATCTGCTGCTGGCGCTGCTTTTGCATCTGCTGCTGGCGCTGCACCATCCACTGCTGGTGTTCCTTCTACTACAGCTCCACCTCCTGCTGGGGCTCCTGCTCCTCCTTTAGGTAGAACTTTGCCACCTTTTGCAACTCCAACTGCACCACCTTTACGTCCTGTACATCTTGTACGTTGACCTCTAACTTTTAACCCATACATGTGTCTGTAACCTCTCCAACTGAAAAGTGTCTTTTCTCTTTCGACATCATTTCTAATGTTAAATGCAATATCTGATGTAACAAGATGCATATCTTCCCCTGTTTCAATATCTTGTCTTCTGTTCAAAAACCATATTGGGAAATTTGCTGCTTTTGGATCTTGTATAATTTTCTCAATTGAAGATATCTGTTCAGTAGTAAGATTACCAACTTTTTGATGAGGATTAATTTTTAAAACTTGAAGCATAGAATTTGCAAACATATATCCAATTCCTTTAATTTGTCTAAGTCCAATTAGCATGTTTAGCTCACCATGAATATCATTTCCTAATATTCTTACCAGATTTTCGTATTGTTCGCTCAAGTATCAAGATTTTCTATAGCCCCATTAAAAACCATGCTCAAAATTGTGCCTATTATTCAATAATTCTAATAGAATAGTATTATAACTCTAAATGGTGATTTTGAAATATGACAGAGTCTGATGAGCATACACAGAAAATTTTAGATGTAGTCTTTGATGAAAAGATATCTGAGATCTTGGCAGAAATGGAATCCTCACCAAAAAAATGTGAATTTCTAACCAAAAAATTCCAACTTTCTACTAATGACTTGGATGAAAAACTATCCTTTCTAATCCAACATGAATTTGTTGGAAAAACTGGCTCTAATTATGAAGCAGAATATTTTGTAGATTCTAAAAAACTTGCAGAATTAATGGAAACTGCACACAATTTTGAAAATGTTGATGAAGGTTTGGCAAAAATGGATAGTTATCTTAACTAGATTTCTTCTTTCTTCGTCTAATTATCATAAATCCAATTACTATAACTCCTGCCATTCCTGACACAATAATAAAAAACCCTACAATCGAAATTGTTACTCCTGTGGAATCTGGTACATGACCGATACCTCCAACTACTCCTATATCTTCTGAATCTGGGGTGCTGATGATTAAAGTGTAAGTTCCCAAACTGTCAATCTCAAAGTTATCTTCAAACGAATTTCTATCTACTGATATATTTCTAATCTTAACATCTGACGGATCTAATACAATAGCTGAAATATCATATTCTTTCCCTTCTATTGTTTGAATTGCGTACACTCCTTGTGTGTTAATATCTGGATCTAATTCTGCTATAATTTTTAATTCAGTTGAGCTATCAATCCTCCCTTCTTCAATTACTAAATCTCCTGTAATTGTCTGTGAACCAAAAATTAGTAACATTGCACCAACTGCAATCATAATGCCAACAATTATCAAAAATTTTGCTAAATTTGGCATGAATGATTTCTTACTCTCATGGATAAATTTGTATTGTCATGTAAATATCCAAAAAACTTAGTTTTGGCTAAAAAAGTTAGCCTAGGCTAAATTTTATATATATACTAATTTCTAATAAAATCATGCAAAGTGGGATTCCATCTTTAAAAATGTTTTACATTTTGATAGCAATTGTAGCTGTTTCAAGTTTGTATTTTGTAGTGCCTAGTGTAATAGTTGCTGAAGAAACTCCTAGAACATTTCTTACGCATACTGGTTTAGTCATTCAAACAACTGGCGAAGTAATTGACCCTATTGGATATGACGGTGATGCCTTAGATTTTGACCCTGAAAAATTTATGAAGGATTTTGATTATGGTGAGATCACTGTTTTAGATGATGGAACCGTTCTTCGTGAATTCTACATTACTGCGCGAGATGACCAAATCATGGAGGTCTCTCCTGGTGTTTTTTATAATGTCTGGACGTTTAATGACTCAGTACCTGGTCCAACTATTCGTGCAACAGAAGGTGACTTAGTAAGAATTCATTTCACAAATGAAGGTTCTAAACCACACAGTTTACATTTTCATGGAATTCACAAAGCCGAGATGGATGGAGTATTTGAAAGCATAGGTACTGGTGGACAATTTACTTATGAATTCTATGCTGAACCTGTAGGTTTACATCTTTATCATTGTCATGTTCATCCAGTTGAGGAACATATTGCTCATGGTCTTTATGGTGCCTATATTGTAGATCCAAAAGAACCACGTGAACCTGCTGATGAATTTGTATTTGTTTTGAACGGTTTAGATACCGACTTTGATGGTGAAAATAATTTCTATGCTGCAAACACAATTCCATTTTATTACCAACATCATCCAATTGAAATTAATGCCAATCAAAACATACGCGCATACGTTGTAAATATTTTAGAGTTTGATGCAGTAAATAATTTTCATCTTCATGGAACTTTATTCCATCATTATCCTGCAGGTACTGATACTGTACCCTCTGGTTATAATGATATGTTAACAATGTCTCAAGGTGATAGACAAATTCTGGAATTTAATTACAAATATCCTGGATTGTATATGTTCCATGCACATAATACTGAATTTTCAGAAAAAGGTTGGGTCAGTTCATTTCTTGTAAAAGAAAATACTGATGATTTTGATATACAAGTAGAGTATGATGACATCATCTAAACCTGTACTTGCAATTAGTGCTGTTGCACCAATTGTACTGTTAATTATTATGGTTGCATTTCTTTTAGGTCCTGCATCATCATTTTTACAATTTGGTATGGTACTTCCTGAAGTATCAATTGAAAAAATTGAATTTACTGGAAATGAAATTCAAGCAACCGTAAGAAATACTGGTCCAGTTAATGTGAATGTTGTATTAGCAGATGTTAATGATCGTATTCAACCTGCAGCAATAGAACCCGATACTTCATTAGAAAGATTTGAAACTGCATTAGTGAGAATTCCTTTTGACTGGAATGAAGGTCAACCATATGAAATTGGTGTCACTATTGATGACGGTACTAGATTCGCCAAGGGAATAGATGCAGCTTTTCCATCACTTGAACCTGATATCGACTTATTTGTATTTCTAGGAATGATTGGTTTCTTGATAGGTGTGGTGCCTATTATGATCGGTCTTTTGTGGTATCCGTTTATCAAAAAATTAGGAAAAAATTCCTTTAATTTCTTTCTTGCATTTACTATGGGGTTATTGATATTTCTTGGAATAGATGCTGTGCTTGAGGCAGTTGAAATTTCAGAAAATCATCTATCATCAGTTTTCAATGGTGAATTACTAATTGCTACGGTAATCATTTTATCATTTTTAGCATTGTATGGAGTAGGCAAAAAATTAACTCAAAAGGCTGAGTTTTCAAAATTATCGAAAGGATTAGCAATCTCTCTTATGATTGCAATTGGAATTGGTTTTCATAATCTTGGTGAAGGATTAGCGGTTGGTGCAGCTATTGCACTTGGAGAAGTAGCTTTGAGTACATTTTTGATTATTGGATTTGCAACTCATAATACAACTGAAGGTTTAGCCATTGCTGCTCCATTAACTAGTACAAAAGCAAAAATTGCTAAAATGATTGGACTTGGATTAATTGCAGGAATACCTGCAATTTTTGGAACTTGGATTGGTGGTTTCTCTTTTTCACCATTTTTTACTCTAGTTTTTCTTGCTATAGGTGCAGGTGCAATCTTTCAAGTTGTATTGTCAATCTTTCAATATATGAAAGGAAAATCTGATTTATTGTCAAATACATCATTATTTGCTGGAATATCAGCCGGATTACTTGTTATGTATTTAACCAGTGTCTTAATCTGAAATTTTATCTAGAAAAATTACCTAGTTTTTGTCAAATTTTTTATCCTTAAATAATAAATACCACTTTGCAACAGAAATTTCAAATGAAAATAGTTGTTTCTAGCATATTTTTGTTATTGGCATTCTCAATCTTATCATTTGGTATGCCAACCTTTGCAAATGCACAATCTACTATACCTCCTCTATCTGTGTCAACTGACTTTCCTGCTTACGCAGAAAATTCTGAAATCATAATTTCTGGCATCGTCAAAGAATCCTCTTTATCTGAATATGAACAACCTATCACTCTAATGATTGTAAATTCTGATGGAAATATAGTAAAAATTGCCCAATTAACTCTAACTTCAAATAATGACTTTTCTACAACACTAGTTGCAGGAGGTCCACTTTGGAAATCTAGCGGTGAATACATTGTAAAAGTAAATTATGGTGCACAAAAAGCTGAAACAACCTTCAATTATGCAGGTTTAACTTCACCACCTGAACCAGAACCAGTTGTTGAAGAACCAGTTGTCATTGTTGAAGAACCAGAACCAGTTGTTGAAGAACCAGTTGTCATTATTGAACCAGAACCAGAACCAGAACCACTGTGTGGCGAAGGAACTGTCATGAAAGATGGCAAATGTGTAGCTGAAAAATCTGGAGGTGGCGGATGTCTAATTGCAACTGCAGCGTTTGGTAGTGAGATGGCACCACAAGTTCAATTCTTGAGAGAGATTAGAGATGGAACAGTAATGTCAACACAATCAGGAACTGCATTTATGACTGGTTTCAATCAGTTCTACTATTCATTTTCACCATATGTAGCAGATTATGAAAGAGAAAATCCAGTATTCAAAGAAGCAGTAAAAGTAACATTAACACCATTACTTACTTCATTAACACTACTCAACTATGTTGATGTTGATACTGAAGAGGAGATGTTAGGATATGGTATTGGAATCATTCTACTTAACATTGGAATGTACTTTGTAGCACCAGCCGCAGTAATCATTGCAATAAAGAATAGAATAAAACACAATTAAGTTATATATTCAAAAGTTTCAGTGCTCATATGCACGTTGAATATGAGGAATTTGAAAACATTGAAGATATGTTATTGTATCTTTCATCTGTTGCACCTCCAATGAAAAATTTTATGCCAATCAATTCTTACAAAGGATTCATTTGTTCATTTATTCCATTAAGTCCTGTAGGTGGAGATGTTTATCTAATGTTATATGCAAAAGGAGAACTCGAGACAGGAATTCATGAATTTGATATTAAGACTCGTTCAGTTACAAAAGTTGAAGCAATTGAACGTGCAGACAAAACTTACTTTATTGTGATGACACCTAAACGAAACACGATTGCAGATAAAGCAATTGAAAATCTATAATCTAATTTCTTTTTTTAAATTTACCTAACTTTATTATTCCAATTAAAATACATAAAATACTAATTCCCATTCCAATCACTCCGAATAAATAATGTCCCATCACAAAACCTGCAATTACAGTAATCGCAAATAATGCAACACCAAATACAAAAGAAGTAATCACGACTATCAAATTTACTTTATCTTCTAATTGCATGAATGGAATTATAATTTTTAATTATTATCTCTTAGGTGTGATTCTAGAGTTTCTTTGTTATCATTTTTGGTGCAGAAACAGATCTGCTTCTCGAATATTTCTCTATAATTTCATCAGGTGTTCTTCCATTGAAAAGATCTTTACACAATCCTCTTAGATATCTCATAATTGCCCATGTGCCTGCTTTCAGTATACCATACATGAAGATCTTCATTGGTGGACCATATGTTTTGTTTCTGAGAATTATAGGAATAATGTCATTAATTACACGTAGGTTATTTTCCCAACATCTCCAAAATAGTGTGAATTGTGCTTCATTCAAGTTTCCGAAATGCATTGAATTTTTCTCACTAAAGTCTTGGTAAAGAAGTGGTGCCACTAATCCTCTAAAGTTCATTGTTCTAAAATCATTCATCATATCAATTGTATATTGACTATCATCTGGTGTTTCATCTGGCCATCCAATAATTATTGTTGCAGCAGGGAACCAATGATTATCATTTAGAATTTTAGCTCCTTCCCTGACAACACTTCCCCATTCTTCAGTAGCAAATGGTCTTGTTTTGACTCCCAGATGTTTTTTAACCATTGGAGGTGAAACTGTTTCTATACCAAGATTAGTTGCAAGCCATCTACCTGTCTCATGTTGTCTGTTTACATCTGCAATATTTTTCATTAATTGAGGATCTGCAGCAACTGCTGAAAATGTCATGTGTGTTGTACCAATGAAGTTGGCACCCATTCCTTTGAGACCTTTCCATAAATCTGTAATTGCATCTCTATTTGGAATGAAATCTTTGTTATCACATCCATAAAGTAACATCTCATCAGAATGAAGCCAAATTGAGTCAAATCCATAATCTAAGTTAATTTTTGCTTCTCTTTGCAATCGTTCCAATGATAGGTCTTTTTTAGAACGTTTGTTAACATCACAAAAGTCACATCCTCTTCCACAGCCTCTCATTGCCTCAATGAGTGAGTTTACAGTTGGTTTTGTAATTTCTGGGATATTTTGAATATTTTTTACAAAACAATGCATCAATTCTGGTGCATCACCTTTTTCTAAATCATGAAACAAGTCTAATGCAAGCTCATCAGCTTCTCCTACTACTACTGTATCAATCCCATGCACTCTCATTCTATCTGATTTTGCTAATTCCCATGCACCGTTTCCTCCTACTACAACTTTGAAATCATATTTCTTTTTTAATTGGATAATTTCTGCACACATTTTCTTAAACTTCATTGCTACATATGACAATTTTTCTGGAGCCATTGTTGTTGTAACTGGAGCCATTCCTAATGGATCCATTACATTAATTCCAACAACTTTGGTATCTGGACCGATTGATTTTGACAGATGCTCTGGATTTGCAACAAAGATGTCTTTTTTATCATAGCCCTGATGTAATGCGCTCTCTACTCTTCTTAATCCTACTTGTGCAACCTTTGCTTCACCTGTAATTGGATCAGTTTCAACTGCCGGACAAAATACCTTGTCAAAAACCCATTCTGGAAGAACTTCATATGGACCACATGCTATGAATCCATAAAGGAAATTTCCTCTATAATTTGTCATTAAACTTCTATCTGCTGTTAATACGATTCTTTTGCCTGACAACTCTAACCTTTTCGTTTCCCTATGATATATATCGTTTACGAGATTTTCTAAGACCATTTTAGGTGTTTACTATTTTTTATTGATTTGATTTACAATCTTTGCTGCAGCTGCACCAGCTCCAATTCCATTATCAATATTCACTACAGTTAGCCCTAGTGAACAACTTTGTAACATTGCAGCAAGAGCTGCAACACCCTTTTCACCATAACCATATCCAATTGATGTTGGAACACCAATTATTGGAACACTCACTGTTGAAGAAACCACTGATGCTAATGCGCCTTCCATTCCAGCTACAACTATTATTGCATCTACTCCTGATTTGACAAATTTTTTTAAGACTGGAAATATTCTATGTAATCCTGCAATTCCTACATCATAACTGGTTATACAATTACAGCTCATCGATTCACACATTAGTCTTGATTCTTCGGCAATTCCAATATCTGATGTTCCTGCAGTAATAATTCCAACCTTGCCCTTTGTTTTTTTTATTGGTTT
>CABXKZ010000023.1 GCA_902512865.1 uncultured marine group I thaumarchaeote
ATTGAACAATTCTTAGCAGATAAAAATATTGACATTGCCATGCCTTGGTTTGTGTTCCAAGATGATCCTCTTGAGGAAACAATTGTTGATTATTTAGCTACACTCTCAAAGAGAAGAAAAAAGCCAATTCTCTGTGGTGGAAATGGTGGTCCATATACTGAAAAAATGATAAAATTAATTGAAAAACACAATGTTCCAGTTTACCAAGACCTTAGAACTTGGGTTGCAGCTGCATCTGCATTAACCCAATGGGGCAAAGTACGCGGAAAATAGATAACATTTAATTTCACATTCTATCCGTTTTATATCATGTCAATGATTACAACAAGCAAAGATGAAGGCGTTTGTATCGTAAAGATTAATCGTCCAACAAAGCTTAACGCTATGAATATTGATGTTGCAAAAGAAATCATCTCTATTTTCCAGCAACTCGATAAAGATGATAGTGTCAGGGTAATTGTTTTGACTGGTGAAGGCGATAAAGCATTTTCAGCAGGAGCTGACATTGAATACATGTCAAAAATATCTGCTGATGAGTCTGAAGTATATGCAAAACTTGGTCAAGAAGTTACTGCAACAATTGAAAATGTTTCTAAACCAACAATTGCTGCAGTAAATGGATTTGCACTAGGTGGTGGTTGTGAAGTTGCAATGTCTTGTGATATTAGAATAGCATCTGAAAATGCAAGAATGGGTCAACCTGAAGTTACAATTGGAATTCCTCCAGGATGGGGTGGAACACAAAGATTGATGCGAATAGTTGGCGTTGCAAAAGCAAAAGAACTTGTCTATACTGGAAAAATGATTAAAGCAGCTGAGGCAAAAGAAATCGGTCTTGTTAACAATGTTGTCCCATTAGAATCATTAATGGATGAGGTTATGAGCATGGCAAAAACTATTGCATCAAATGCAACACTCGCAGTTCGCATGTCAAAAACAGCTATTAACAAAGGAAGGAATGCAGATTTAGATACCGGACTAGGTGTCGAACTATTAGCTTGGAGAAATTGTTTCTCTGATCCTGATAGAGAAAAACGTATGACAGACTTTGTGAATAAATCCAAAAAATAGAATTATCTATTTTTCTTTATTTTCTTTATTAACTACTGTGCTTGGTAGCAAAAGCTTCTTATAATTTGAGAAATGATTTTTTGTATGGCAACTGAACAAACACAAAAGTTAGTCACAATCACTCCAAAAGCTGCTGAAAAAATTCAAGAATTCATGGCTGAGGAAGAAGGAAAACCACAGTTCCTTAGAATCTATGTTCAAGGTGGTGGTTGTTCTGGTCTATCATACGGAATGGGCTTTGAAAAAGAAGCTGAAGAAGATGATAGTGTAATTGAAGAAAATGGTGTTAAAGTAATAGTTGATAGTATGAGCATTGATCATCTCAATGGTGCAAACGTTGACTATATTGAAAGCCTAATGGGTTCTGGTTTTAAAATCAATAATCCAAATGTAACAAAATCTTGTTCTTGTGGCTCTTCATTCAGTACTGAATAAACATATTTTCTATTCTCTCTTTTTCATTCAATTTATCCAAATCGTTTATAAATCTCAAATTATATCTCTGAATATTGAATATTAAGGAGATGAACAATAATTGCCATATACAGGTATTGTCAAGTATCACGTTAAACTGTCATTCGAAGTTGATGGGCTTGTCGAACGAGCAGATATAATCGGAGCTATATTCGGACAAACTGAAGGTCTCTTGGGACCTGAAATGAATCTGAATGAACTCCAGAGGGTATCTAAGGTCGGTCGAATTGAAGTTAATACGTTCAGTACTGAAAATACAACTAAAGGTGATGCATTGTTACCAATGAGTACTGATATTGATACATGTTCATTAATTTCTGCTGCAATTGAGAGTATAGATAAAGTTGGTCCTTTTGATAGTAAATTTAGATTAGATGCAATCGATGACGTTAGAGCAACAAAAAAACAAGATATCTTACAACGTGCTAAAGAAATCAAACAAAAATGGTCTACCAATTCTGTTAGCGAAGGACAAGAAATGCTTGAACAAGTTCATGAGAATAATTCAGATAAAATCACTACATACGGTCCAAAAAAACTCCATTGTAGTACTGGAATATTTGATTCTAAATGGATAATTCTTGTAGAAGGTAGAGCAGATATTATCAATCTTTTACGAGCAGGATATGATAATGCATTAGCATTTGAAGGTGGTAGAATTGATGAATCTATTAAAGAAATATGTGAAGAAAAAGAAAAGGTTGTAGCATTCACAGATGGTGACAGAGCAGGTGGATTTATTTTAAAAGAATTAAAATCTGTCGTACATATTGATCTTGAATTACGTGCTGATACTGGAATTGAAGTTGAAGAATTAACTCCAAAAAGAGTTGATGAACTTTTGAGTCCTGTCAAAAAACAAATGGAAGAAGAATTATCTGCACCTGAAATCAAAAATGTAGATGATGGCCCTCTTGCAGAATTATGCAAAAATAAATTCTCAGAATTAAATGAATCGCTAGAAGCAATTGCACTTGATTCAAGTGAGGCTGAAGTCTTCAGAGTTGCAATCCCAGAATTAGTTGGAAAAATTAGTGGTCAATCAGGAATAAAATATCTTATCATAGATGGAATAATCACTCAAAGATTAGTTGATGCTGCAAAAGCTGCCGGTGTAGAAAACTTAATTGGTCATAGAACTGCAAAATTATCCGACTCTAATGGTGTATCATTAAAAACATTTAGAGAACTTGGCATAGCATCTAATTAATGACTGATCTTAAAACACAACACCTTCTAACCTTAGCGCATATTTTATCCAAAGGCGGGAAACACAATTTTGTTAATATAACTACTACTTCTCTTGGAAAGGAAATAGGCAAATCTCAACAATCTGCATCTCTACATCTAAAAGAATTGGAATTGGGTGGATTTATTGAAAGAATTCAACATGGACGAAAACAATCAATAAAAATTACAAATAAAGGATTTATCGAGTTGTCAACACTTCATAATCTTTTAACAAAATTAATATCAAAATCTCCTAATTCATTATCACTTACAGGTATGATAACCACGGGAATGGGGGAAGGGGCATACTACATGTCGATGAAAGGATATACAAGACAATTCAAATCAAAATTAGGATACGTTCCTTATCCTGGAACATTGAATATTCAATTAACAGAAAAAAAATTCTCTGAGGCTATTTCACAATTATCAAATTATGAAGGAATAAAGATTAATTCGTTCTCTGATGGTAAACGAACCTTTGGATGGGTAAAATGCTTCAAATCAAAAATTAATAATAAAATTGATTGTGAATTGATCTTGTTGGAACGAACACATCATGATACAACAATTGTTGAATTTATATCAAAAAATAACATCCGAAAATCTTTGAAAATTGGAAATAAATCAAATGTTAAAGTTAAAATTTCAATTTTAGGTAATTTCTCTTAAAGACCGTGAATGTCTTCGCCATACTCTTTTTCAATTACTGAACTTGAAGTTTCAGGTCTTGGAGATTCCAATCTAGCCACTTTTACTTCCAAGTTTATCTTTCTACATCCTTCTGTGATGAATTTTTCCTGATGGGTTTGATCGTAACCTAAAGCAATTATTTGTGGTTTTACTAAATCTACTGTTTTGAAAATATCTTCATCATCGCCAATAATACATAGATCAACCATGTTTAACGATGAAACCAACTCTTGTCGTAATTGAGCACTATGAAGTGGTTTTCGTTTTTTCATTTTCACTGCTGTCTTGTCTGTTGCAACTACCACTACTAAAAAATCTCCCATTTTTTTTGCAGCATTTAATGTATTAATATGTCCAGGATGAATAATATCAAAAACCCCTCCAGCTAAGACAATTTTTGATTTCCATGAATTTTGCATATCTTCCAGTGTTATCAATTTATTTTCTATCCGTAATCTCAGAGTTTTTGTCCAATTTCAACTCATCGTTATCACATTTTTGGGTCAAAGCCTTTTGCAATACGTAATGCATCAACAAGACCATCTGCATAACCTATGCTTAGTACCGCATATTCTTTTTTCCCTTCTTTAAGAAAATTTTCGGCATCATCAATGTACAATTTTGCATTTATCAAGACATCTTCAAATTCTTTAAGATTTTCATAATGTGGTTTAATATCTTCTAGTGCCTCTCTTACCATTGGAACATATTTTTCAATCATTTGTTCAGAAATATTCTTTACATCTGTTGAATTATCAGTCGGTTCATCCAAACATTCTGTGACGGTCTTCACTGCATCAGATTCTGTAAAATGTAATCTTCCAGGTATGATTATACTGTGTGGTGCTTCCCCAAACTCGCTTTTAATTAGGTTTGAAATATTCCCTGAAATTATTTGCTGACTATTTTTTCCAATTCTGGACGCAACAATTGCAAAAGTTTCTTTTGAAATGACTTTTCGATTCTGTGTTTTTTCAGCATCTAATAACAGTGATAATGCATCTTTTGGTTCTAAGAAAAATGATTTATCTTCATTATATTCAAGTAAAATCACTGAATGCGTCTTACTCAATAAATTCTCAAAAATTGTATTGTATGGGGTGATCATTGATTTTGGATCATTCATAATGGTTAGCACCTTTCCAATTTTGTAATAGTGTAGTCCTACTTCTCCAATTAATGATGAAACAATTGAGGATGAATGAATTGTTTTTGTCTCTATTCTGTCTCTCATCGCTCGTGTCTTTAACTCAAGATGTGTTGTAGCAATGTATGGATCGCCATATGAAATTAACACGGTATCTTTATTTTTTGCATTTTCTAAAATCTCGTTACCATCTTCAACCACCCATCGTTTTGCAGTTTTAAATTCTCCATCAGCAATCTCTTCTAATTGTTTTTTCTCAGTTTCTGAGATAGGACTAGTAAATGACTCTAAATATACAATCTCTGCATTTTTTATTACTTTTAATGTACTATTTGATAATTCTGAAATACCTGAGATACCTAATCCAATAAACCACAGCATTATTTCGTTCTGTCATGTAGTCTTTTTAAATGGTATAGTGATTTTTTTAGAATTTCTATTCCTTTAACAAATTCATCAATTGAAACTTTCTCATCGATTGTATGTGCTTCGTGAGGATCTCCTGGACCATATGTAATTACGGGAATCTTTAGTTGATTGCCTATCACATTCATGTCGCCTGTACCTGTTTTTCTAATCAACATTGGTCTTTTCTTCTCTACATCCAAAACTGACAATGTTAATGCCCTTACTAATGGCGAGTTATGTGCAGCCTCAAATGGTTCTGTTTCATCTATTACTGAATACAAAACTTCAATTTCTCTTTTTGTTGATATGTCATTGACTATTGTGGTGATTTTTTCTTCAATATCATTACAATTCATATCAACTGGAATTCTAATATCTAGTGTTACTACACATTCTATCGGTGTAACATTATGGCTAGTACCTCCACGAATTTCTGTAAGAGTTGCAGTAAGCATCATTCCTTTGCTTTTGTCTTCCTGACCATTCTCTAATTCATTTTTTAATTCTGTTGCCACAGATAATGTTTCTTCTATTGCATTTTTTGCTAACCATGGGGCACTTGCATGGGCACTATCTTTTACATTTACTCTGAGGTTGATTGCTAAGCGACCTTTGTAGGCAATTGTAACTTTTTGAATACTACTTGGTTCTCCAAAAATTGCATAATCTACATTAGGCTTATTTTTTACCAGATTCTTTATCCCTGTTGCATTACCCTCTTCATCAACTGCTCCAACAAATGTTACTGTTCCTTGATTTTCTTCTACACTTGCGGCTGCAAACAGCATTGCAATTAGTGGTGCTTTTGCATCTGATGCACCTCTACCATGCAGCATGTCTCCTTCCTTTCTTACCTTAATCTTTCCTGGAACGACATCCATATGTCCACATAACATAATTTTTGGTTCACCTGAACCTTTAGTTGCAATCAAATTCCCAACCTCATCTTGATGAATATCTCTAAACCCTAGATCATCACATCGGTCTGCAAGAAAATCAGCTAAAGCCTTTTCACTTAATGATGGAGTATAGATTCGTAATGCTTTTTCCAAAGTTTTGATTGCATATCTGGAAGTTTCTAAATGTTCATCCATTCTATACTAACCCCTTTACATATTCTAACATTAACTTTGGAATATCTACTCCTGTAACTCTAACAACATTTCTAAATTCAGTTGTATTGTTTATCTCATGTACGACCATTCCTTTATCATTACTTTCCATTAGGTCGATTCCTACAATATCTCCAAACACTGAATCCTTTGCTTTAATACATATGTCTTCAAGCTCGTTACTAATTTTACATGTTTCTGCTGAGCCGCCTAAATGTGTATTTGTTTTCCAATTACCATCTCCGGAATTTCTGTATATTGCAGCTGCAACATTATCTCCTATCACAATTACACGAATGTCTCTTGGAGGACGTTGTACAAATTCCTCCAGAAAATGAATATGATGAATTGGATACATTGCTTCTCTTCCTTCTATGATTCCTTCTGCTGCATCCATATCATTCAACTTGGAAACCATTCTTCCCCAACTGCCTACTGTTGGCTTGATAATTTTTGGAAATCCATGTTTCTTCAATGCATCTAATGCAGAATCTTTTGAAAATGCAACTGTTGCATTTGGTGTTGGAACTCCTGCTTTCTGTAACAACATATGTGTAAACAATTTATTTCCAGCAAAGATTCCTGTGTTTAGACAATTTACTACTTTGGCACCTTGACCTTCAAGAGCTGCAGTTGAATGTAAATTTCTATAATAGCTAACACATCTCTGCAACACTGG
Organism: uncultured marine group I thaumarchaeote; assembly: GCA_902512865.1. Next base: position 6,815 of record CABXKZ010000023.1, read on the forward strand.
TCCATCTAAGCAATTTTTTTCATTCAGATCCAAAAACATTTTTTTACAATCTATCATGTCTATTGAAATATTATTTTTTTTTGCAGATTCAATTAGTAATTTTTCTTCAAGACGGATTGTATCGTAAAGGATTGAAATTTTGCCGGTCACTGTCCCCAATCCTCTCCGACTGTTTGAGCTGGTTTTAACTCAAAACCTTCGGATGCCTTGCTAAGTTCAAAACTTGCGCCGCAATCTGGACAGGTGACAATTTCGCCTTCTACTGCATCGTCTGGAATACCTATGTTCGCATCACATTCGGGACAACTTGTCATTTTTACCTATTTTCCCTCTCTTTTTTCATCCTTAATTATTTTCCGTTCAAGGCGGTCTTCTAGTGGAATTTCTAAAACATCTCCCATTCTAAGATTTTTTAACCCTGCTGCAACGCTCTTTGCAGTCTCAGGATCTTTCTTTATTCCTAATAATGACATAAGATAACTTGCCCCTGTTTTACCTGCTAATTCTCCAAATACTATTTTTCTTCTATTTCCGACTACTCTTGGTGGAATTGGTTCATAGGCGGCTGGATTATTGAGAATTGCAGCTAAATGAGTTCCTGCTTTATGCTTGTATGCTGATGATCCCACAATTGGTTTTGAATCATATGGTTGAATTGTTGTATACTGTTCTATGAGTCTTGAAAGATCTGCTAGCATATCTAATCTAAAATCATTTTGAGATTTGAAAAGATATGTTAAAGCAACTGCCACTTCTGCTAGTGCTGGTATGCCTGTTCTTTCACCAATCCCGTCAATTGTGGTATGAATTTGATCAACTCCTGCATCACATGCTGAAAATGCATTTGCTAACGCAAATCCAATATCATTATGTACGTGAACATCAAGTGGTGTTTCTATTTCAGAACGTACTCTCTTAACAAAATTGTACATTCCAATTGGTCTCATTATTCCAACTGTATCTGGTAAACTAATTCTATCAACTCCTGCCTCTTCAATTGATTTACATAATTCTAAAAGAAATTCTGGTTCTGCTCTACTACCATCCTCTACTGTAAATCTAATTTTTAGTCCATGATCTTTTGCATAACTTACTGTATCAACTGCACGTTCTAATGCTTCCTCTCTAGTAATTCGTAATTTATCTTTTAGATGAATATCTGATATTCCTAGATATGCTGCTACCCATTTTGCATCACATGATAATGATGTATCGATATCTTGTCTTAATGCTCTTCCATGTGAA
>CABXKZ010000024.1 GCA_902512865.1 uncultured marine group I thaumarchaeote
GAAAGGAAAAGTTAACGATCATTCTGAAATACTTGCACAAACTGTATCTCATGGTGGAAATGTAACCTTCTCCAAAGGAATGTCCTCAACTAATGCAATCAGACACTCTAGCAAAACTTCTGAACCATCAATAAAATTAGGATCATTATCTATTAACCTTCCACGTTTAGCACTTGAATCAAGTAAAGATGAAACCTACTTCAGAGCTAGACTTGTACTACTAATGAAACCTGCAATTGCTGCAATGGCAACACGCAACAAAGATGTTTCTGATCTAATTAGACGTGGTGTAAATCCTATACTTGCAGAAAAAACTCAATTTATGCAAAAAAATAATTCTTCTTTAATTCTTAATCTTGTCGGATTGAAAGAAGCTGTTTACAAAATACTTGGACATAAAGATGATAAAGAAGGAAAAGAAATTCTAAACAAAGTCTTAGAAACCGCAGTTGACATTGCACATAAAAAAGGTCAAGAGATGGGAATTGATGTATCTATTGCAATGGTTGATAGTGATGAATTAACAAGATTTGTTATACTTGATAGTGAAAAATATGGTAAGAACTCAATAATGGACGTCTTAGACGGCAATCTTTATTCTCAAGGATTGGAATTAAACTATGTTGAACTCGGTAAATTAACTGCTAAAAGTGATATTATATCTGAATATAACAAAATCTCAAAGACATTAGACGGCGGCTTACTTGTAAAACTTCCATTTGATCCAAAAGCCAAGGAAGACGATATAAAAAAGGCGATTGAAAAAGCATCTTCACTAATTTCGTCATTCAAACCAATTAAACACACAAAATAAATTTCCATTAGGAATTTTTAGGCATGAAACTTTAAGTAAATAGCATTCTTGCTTTTGTACTACTTTCTGATCCGAAATTCGTTTCGATCAATTTTGAAATTAAAACTAAAACTTGATTTTACAATTATCACTATGAAAATCTATAAAACGCTACGAAATTTTTCGTTGTGAAATTAATTTACCCATTGTTGCAAAATTAATCCCCAAAGAATTTTTAAGCTGTTCTGTTTAAGATGTTCTTGGGGATTATAATTGGTTGAAAATTCACAGATAGAGTCATCTTTCGCGGAAATACGAAAGAGAAATGGAGTCACAACAAAGTTTGATCAGGATAAGATTACAACTGCGATCTATAAAGCACTACTTGCAACCAGTGAAGGCGATCGTGATCTTGCACAAACCCTAACCGACGGTGTTCTAAGCAAGTTATCATCTCAAGGATTTGGTACTGAAAATCCTCCAAGCGTTGAAGATATTCAAGATATGGTGGAATCAACCTTGATAGAACAAGGACACAGTGAGATTGCAAAATCATACATCCTGTATAGACACGAGAGACGAAAGATTCGTGATGAGAAGATGAAGGTTCTTAACACAAAAACACTTGATCCTGTTTCAAAAGACTTTGATCTCAATTGTCTTCGAGTCTTAGCATCTAGATATCTCTTCAGAAATAATAAAAATGAGATTACTGAAAATCCAACTCAATTATTTGAAAGAGTTGCAGTTCTAATTGGAATTGGTGATCTTTTACATGATTCATCTATTTTCAATGCAGCGGGTAATACTCCACAAAATATTGAAGAAGCAAAAGAATATCTTACAAAATTAGATCAATTCAATTACAAATTCAAAATTGATGAATATTATCTCAACCAATATCATTTTAGAGGTTTAGTAAATGGTTATATCGATATTGCACAAAAAGGTCAGGCAAAGATTAGCTTTAAAGATCTATTAACAAAACTTGCAGCAAAAGAATTTACAAATTATGGTGCAAGAATTACCGAATACTTTGATTTAATGGTAAACCAAGTTTTCTTACCAAACTCACCTACTATGATGAATGCTGGTGGACGTCTTGGACAGCTATCTGCATGTTTCGTGTTAGGAATGCCTGATGACATGGCACAAATAATGAAGACAACATCTGATGCTGCACTAATCTTCAAATCAGGTGGTGGTGTTGGAATTAATTATTCAGAATTAAGAGAAGAAGGTGATATTGTTGCATCTACATCTGGCGTTGCTTCTGGTCCTGTATCATTCATGAATATCATCAATACTGTTACAGATGTAATCAAACAAGGGGGAAAGAGAAGAGGTGCAAACATGGGAATCATGGATGTATCTCATCCAGACATTGAGAAATTTATTACTAACAAAACAGAACCTGGTGTTCTAGAGAACTTTAATGTCAGTGTTGGAATTTGGGGTGACTTTTGGAATGCACTTGTAGACAGTCAAGATGGTATGTATACACTACGAAGTACTCGAGATCAAAGTCCAGTACGTGAAATCAATGCACATCATCTAATTGATCTTATTGCAACCTCTGCATGGAAAAGTGCAGAACCTGGTTTAATTTTCTTTGACTTAATTAACAAGTACAATGTATTTGCTAAAGCACGTGGTGGACCACTTAAAGCAACAAACCCATGTGGCGAACAAAGTCTCTATCCTTACGAATCTTGTAATTTAGGATCAATTAATTTAGCAAATCTCACAAAACGAACAGCAGATGGACAATATGAATTTGATTGGCAAAAATATGAAGAAATTATTAGAAAGACAACTCGATTCTTAGATAATGTAATTGATGTAAATCATTATCCGGTTCCAGAGATTAATGTTGCATCAAAAGAATCACGAAGAATTGGTCTTGGTGTAATGGGTGTTGCAGACTTGTTATACAAATTACGAATTTCCTACAACTCAAGAGAAGGTTACGAGTTTATGGGTAAACTATCTGAAGCATTATCATATTATTCAATGGAAGAAAGTGTTGCTTTAGCACAATCTCGTGGAGCATTCCCGCTTTGTTCAAAGACAGAATATCCTGAAGGTAAAATTCCAATTGCTGGATATTATGAAAAACCAAAACAAAGACATTATTATGATTGGGATGCTCTAATTACAAAAATCCAGAAACACGGAGTTAGACATGTTCTTACAACTACTGTTGCGCCAACAGGAACATTATCTATGTTAGCAGATTGTTCAAATGGAATGGAACCAACATTTGCTCTTGTATTTGAAAAACGTGTCACTGTTGGAAGATTCTTTTATACAAATAAAATATTTGAAGAAGTTCTAAAGGAAAATGGTCTTTACAGTGAGGAATTATTGGCAAAAGTTGCTGATAACTATGGTTCAGTAAAAGGACTTGATGAAATTCCAGAATGGATTCAGAACATCTTTGTTACTGCAATGGATATTCACTGGACTGATCATTTAATGGCTCAGTCAGTATGGCAAGACTGGATTGGAAATGCTATTGCAAAGACAATCAATATGCCAAATGATGTTTCTGCCGAAGATGTCAAAGCAGCGTATCTGTTGGCTCATGAATTAGGTCTAAAAGGAATTACCGTTTATCGTGATGGTTCAAGACATAAACAGGTACTTCACATGACAGGTGAAAACTCTCAAAAAACATTTGAAGTTACTGCTACTGACTATCTGCATGATTATATTACAAATAACATCAAAAACCCCTATATCCTAAAACAGATTAACGACGCACTCAAAGTTACTACACCACAAGAACTTCCTCGAAAAGATCATGTAATGGCAGAACCTGAAATAGAAGAAAAACTATGCCCAACCTGTAAGAATACTCTTGTCTTAACTGAGGGTTGTCACATTTGTATTGAATGTGGATATAGTGGATGTACTTCTGGATAAGAAAATAACAACATTTTAGAATACATATTCATTTCAACTCTTATTGAATAGTAAAATTATTGGAATTGTAATCTTAGTCGTTGCAATAGGTGGTTCATCTGCTTATTTTCTAACAAAAAGTGACTCAATTGATACTATCTCACCACAGAGTGACCAGATATCTCAAAACGAAAAGATTGGTCTAGTGATTAATACCATAAACCCACCAACAAGTATTGCTGATATAGAAAACTCATACAAAATTGTCTCAACATCTGGAATTGGACGCACAAATCTGTATGTACATTGGGATCAATTGGAACCTGAAAAAGGAAACTTTGATTGGCGTGTTACTGACATCATGATGAAACTAAATGAAAAATATAATCTCAAAACAACATTATATTTCTCAGTAATCAATGCAGATAGGTTGGGTCCATTTCCATCATGGATGGGTAACCAAATAATTGGAAAATCTCTTGAGACTGACACTGTTAGAGTATTAGATGCAATTCTTTCTAGATATGAAAATATAGACTATGTAATATTTGCAGCAGACATTGATTATTACTTACAGAGAGGAACTGGTACAATTCCGTCCTTTGTGGAATTTTTTAATAATATCTCATCGGAAATCAAATCAAACCATCCTGATGTAAAAATTGGAAATAGTCTATCACTTGAAAATGTCATTAACAAAGACCTGGTTCCAAATGGTGTGCGTGAATTAACTCCTCAATTAGAAATGGGTGATTTTATAGCTCTCTCATACAAACCTACAGATATAGTTGGTGACATTGACAGAACTCCACTGGAGGCTATAGGTGATCTTGAAAAAACTCTGGAAATATTTTCTTCACAAAAATTGGCATTTTTTGAAATTAGTTGGAGTACATCTGAATTTGTTAATGGATATGATATACATCAAGAACAATTCATCAAATCCAGCTTAAACTTTTTTGAAGAAAATGAATCACAAATTGAATTTTTCACTGTTTCTCGATTGTTTGATAAACCAAAAGGAAGTTGTATATCTCAAGACATACAAAGTATAGGAGGTTCTGGTTTTTCAAGTAATTCATTTCGTTTAGAAAGAATTGATGAATATCTCTGCAATTCTGGATTAATAGATACAAATCAAAATGCAAAACCAGCATGGGAACAACTAAAAACAAATATCCCACAATAATCAAATGCTTTACATCATTCTAGCAGAATCATCTCTTGAACTAATACCTAAAAAAATACATAATCATCCTTCTGTGACATCATATTCAAAGAAATTTAAAAAAAATTCTTCTAATACATTACTCGATAATTCCTGGCATTTTGGTGCTATGAAAGGACTTGATAATGAAATTAAACGTGGAAGACCTGATATCATACATTTAACATTACTCTCTCTCTGCACAACTCCTGTGTTTTATAAAAATAAAATCAAAATCTTTATTCATACTGTAAATGATGAAGTTATTTCTATTAACAATAACACTCGTTTACCAAAATCTTACCATAGATTTCAGGGATTGATGGAAAAATTATTCCTTACCAAAAAAATTGAATCTGAAGATGAAATTCTAATGGAAATGAAAAATTCTTCCTTATCTCAATTGATATCAAAAATCAAACCAACTCAAATAATTGGATTAACAACCCAAGGTCAAAAAACTAGTCTTGATAAATTGGTTGAACAAATTGAAGAAAACTCATGTATCATACTAGGTGGATTTCAAAAAGGTCATTTTAATAATGAAACCGATAAAATCATAGACAAATCATTTTCAATAAATGATTCATCTTTAGAAGCTCATCTTGTTGCAAGTAGACTTGCTTATGAATATGAAAAAACCATTTTTATTTAGGTAAATTTTTTTTAATCCTTATGCAGTCATAGTATAGCCTGGTTAGTATTCGGGGTTTCCAACCCTGTGACGCGGGTTCGAATCCCGCTGACTGCATATATTAATTTATTTTGTAACATTTCAAATAGATACATAATGAAAAACTCCAAAAAACAGATTGCCACAAGACGTATAGAAATTCTATTTAACAATGCATTATCTAATGCAAAAAATAATCCTGGATTGGCTCAAAGACAGGCTGAAATTGCTAAAAAAATTAGTTTGAAATTTAAAATTAAGATGCCTTTTGAAGTTAGTTCCAGTTTCTGTAAAAATTGTAAAAAATTTATTGCTCCTGGGATCGCATCAAAAATTCGTCTTGGGTCAAAACCAAAATCCATACGAATAACTTGTACGTATTGTAATCACACGTATCGTAAGATAATTTCTCAATGATTTATAAGACGATTATCAAAATTTTTTCCATTGGCTAAAGTTTACGATGTACCTGCACAGGAATTCATCTCAAGACTTACTGAGATATTGAAAAATGAAGATATTCCTGCACCTGTTTGGTCATCTTTTGTCAAGACTGGAGCACATGCTGATAAACCCCCACAACAACCTGATTGGTGGTATACTAGATGTGCATCAATATTGAGAAAAATTTACCTTCATGGTCCTCTAACTGTTAATGATATGAGAACTATCTATGGTGATGGTAAACGTAAAATGTATTATGGTGCACGTCATCATCGTGATGCAAGTGGTGCCATTATTAGAAATGCAGCTCATGCATTAGAAAAATTAGGTTATGTTGAGCAAGTAGAGAAAAAAGGCAGAATTCTAAGTCGTCAAGGAATGAAAAAATTAGATAACCTTGCAACAGAAATTTTAGGTGAATTAATACAAACAACACCAAAATTAAAAATTTATTCTTAGTGTTTGAAATGAGTGAACATGCACCTGATGTAAATGATCAACCTAATGAAGATCAAATCAATGCACAAAAAGATACACTGTTAAAACAAATTCTTAGTTCTGAAGCTAGATTGAGACTAAACAATGTAAAAATGGTAAAACCTGAATTGGCAAACATGGTTGAAAACTACCTATTAGGTCTTGCCAGTCAAGGCCGAGCTCCAGGCCAAATTACTGACGAACAACTAAAACAAATTCTATTGTCTGCTCAACAACCAAAAAAAG
>CABXKZ010000025.1 GCA_902512865.1 uncultured marine group I thaumarchaeote
ATTGGGCTCCACCAATTATTACATCACGTTCTTCATTACCCAAAGAGATAGTCCCTTTGATAATTCTGGATTTTTCAGGAATTTTTTCTGTAGATATGATTTTTGCCACACGTAGATCTAATTTGATGGATATGGTTAAATTACAAAATCAAAGCAATTGATTGTTGGGAATTTTGGATTTTAACTTTGATGAATTTTTGGCATGGGTTGGTGAAGATATGGATACCTTGATGATGCTTATTTGGATAATTCCTGTCATCGTTTTTGTTTTTTATGGACAACGAATTCAATTGCTAATTTCATCAAATGAAATTAAAAAAGATATTGGTAAATTAGAAGAATATACTGTATCCACCAAAAAAGATTTTCTAAATTATGTAAAAAATAATCTTACATCAAAAACAGATCCTTCAAAAAGACTGGATAGTTTCTTTGATTATTTTACAATCATGCCGGTCGATATGGATCCTAATGGAATAATTTCTAAAATCAACCATCTAGTTCGTTCCAGAGAAGATTTCATTCGTTTACAAATCAATGGGATGTTTTCTGATCTATCATCGGTGGAATTATCTAAACTTCAAAATCTATTAGAAATAGTTACTACTTTGCAATTGTTCTATAAACACACACGTCATCTCTATCTTACTGCAAAAAAACAAAAGAATTTCCCATTAATTTTGCCTTTACAAATGATGATTCCTTTCATTATGGAAGAGGCTGTTGCACTAAAAGATGCAATGCCTGCAATTAAGAAAGGTCAGCCAATTGGTGACAGTATTGGACCTATGATAGTTGGACAAATGATGCTAGATACTACAAAAGAATCAGCAGCATTTGAGACCGTATGGTCAAAAACTACTTTTGAAGATAGAGAATTATTTTTGTTAAAGGCTGAAGGTCCAAATGCAACTGTTGGTCGTCCTGGAGATGGATTTGAAAAGATTATTTCAAATAAAAAACCTGATCTTGTAATAATGATTGATGCATCCCTAAAACTAGAGGGTGAGGATTCTGCATCGATAGCAAAAGGCTTTGGTGCTGCAATTGGTGGTATCGGTACTGAGAGATTCAAGATAGAAGAAATTGCAACAAAAAACCAAATTCCAATTTTAGCCCTTGTCATAAAACAATCAATTCATGAGGCAATTACTTTGATGACTCAAACAATTGCAGATAAAGCAAATACTGTAAGAGATGAACTTCACCAAATGATTAGAGAAAATACCACTTCTGGACAAACAATCTTGGTAATTGGTGTGGGAAACACAATTGGAGTATCACAATGAGAAAATCAGACAACAAAATTACTACATGTTATACGTCTCTGGAATGTAATTCTTGTAAAATATTACAGAAACGAAAATTCACTGATGGGGATTTTGTATTTTCTTCTTCTGAAAATTGTTCTGATTGTGATGGAAAAATGATGATCACAAAAATTTTCGGTGTAACTATGGATTAGTAGTAATTGTTACGCCATTTTCATTTGGAATGAATGTATGCTCTGCCTGAGCAACTCTTTGACCATTTCCTTCTACTAGTACTGGATATGCATGAACTGCCTTTTTCTTGATCAAAATTTCTAATATACGTCTAGCCTCTCTCTCCTCCCATTTCTCAAGTAACCATCTTAATGCAAATGGCAACAAATTGAAATTACTCCATATGTAATCTAACATATCATCGGCTTCCTTATCTTTAGTTTTTTTCCTTGATGTTAAAGCAAAGATATTCTTCACTTTTCCCTCATGGACAAATCCCAAACCTTCTCCCGTTGTCACAAAAGGCTCACATGCAAATGCCTGTTTTTCTTGAAATGTAAATGAACCAATAGACCAAATGTTTGGAACTGATCTTCCTGCATGAATTGTATATTGTTCTAAAGAATGCCCACTAAGATTTGCTATGGGCAATAGCCCCAAGTCTTTAATTGTTTTTTCAATTCTTCTTCCAATATCACTTGACTTTACACCTGTTTTCATCATTGACATTGCGTTGTTTAATGCAGATTCTGCACCTTGAACTAGTATGTCAAATTCTGGGTTGTAACAAACTGTCACAGCAGTATCTGCTATGTATCCGTCAATCTGTGCACCTAGATCAATTTTCACTAGATCGTTATCTGTAATTGTAATCTCATCGTTTGGTTCTGCCGTATAATGTGCTGCCACTTCATTAATGCTAGTATTTACTGGAAATGCACATTTGGCACCTCTTTTTTTTATCTCATTCTCTACATATTCACAAATCTCGTATACTGTTTTTCCTACCCAATCTGTTTTTCTGACATTTTCTCTTACTTCTCCTGCAATTTTTCCTGCTTTAATATAATCATCAAATGCCATGCGCTATCTCCATTTCACTCATTTAAAATCTATTGTCTTAAATTGGGCAATTGTTTTTGTTCGCTGGGAGCGTGGTCTAGCTTGGTATGATTCTGCGTTTGGGACGCAGAGGTCGCGCGTTCAAATCTCGCCGCTCCCATTTTACATATTTATAGAAAGAATTATCATATTATTCGCTGAACGATGAAGAAGAGTTAGAGTATGGACACTTGAATGAAATAATCTATTGGCTCTGAGTTTGGCATTATCTTTTTATCAACACTAACGAATACAAAATTACTTGGCATTTCAAAGAAAAGATTTTTTATTAATTGCAGGAATATTATTTCTTTTGATTGGTCTGATGGGAGTTGGTCTTGCACCTATCTATTCTGTAATAATCTCAATTACTATCTACGCTGGAATCAAAATCTTTATTGGCAGACGTAAGAAAATGATTGAGAAAGAAGTAGGGGAGGGTATTTGTGTTAAATGTAGTTCAAAAATTGAGAATCAAAAATGTCCAATTTGTGACAGAAAAAAATCTTGAAATGTACAATTTCTACGAGCAGTTTATACTGATTTACGCCTAATTTGTAATATTGAATTTAAAAAGATATAAGACTTTGACAAAGGGATCAACTTTTTCTCAATTTGATTCTATTATTGGTAAAAATAGGAATATGAATAGCATATGCATTTGAAAAACCCTCTCCTATTTGGCCTAATGGCTATTTTGTTGTTAGGTGGGACTGTAGCTCCCGCACTTTCACAAAGTTCTCTAAATTCTAATTCAATAGTTATCAATGAAGTTGAAATTAATCCTGCAAATGGTGCAGAATTTGTTGAACTGTATAATGTCACTTCTCAACCAATTGACATTAGTGGATGGTCATTAACTCCATCTGCAACTTGGAAAAAATATGAAATTGTACCAAATACTATCATAGAACCTCAATCATTTTTAGCTTTCACATATCATAGTTCTTGGTTTAAAGACTTTGGCGATACTGTTTCATTAACAAATACTTCTGGCGAGTTAATTGATGAAACTCCTTTACTAGTTGATCTAGATGATGATGGTAACACTTGGCAAAGAAATACTGATGGTTTAGATACTGACTCTGCAACTGACTGGGAACTAAAACGTATGACTCCCAAAACTTCTAATGGAAAAATAATTGAAATTGAAGAGACAATATTTTCTTTTTCTGGTCAAACTGATAAAACTGAATATGTTTTTGGTGACACTTTAACGATATTTGGAAATGTAAGTGAAACTTTATTCAAAAATGATGGTTTCTCATCCCCTGAAATAATCAACATCTACGTAGAAGGTACAAATTATTTCAACAACATTGAGCTATACCCTGATCGTAATCTAAGCTTCTCAACAACACTAAGTATCCAAAATGTTTATGGATTTACACTGGGTGATTATGATGTTGAAATATCTTACGGAGAAAATTCCATTCAAACATCATTTACAATTACTGATGAACTAACTTCTTCAACTGAAACTGTTTCTGAAGACTTCGAACTCTTCACTGATAAGGAATCATACATACCAGGTGAAACTGTCATACTTTTTGCAAATACTAATTCATCAATAGAATATGCTGGGTTGGTGTATACTGTTACTGATCCTAATGGTAAGCAAATCTTTGATGGTACGATCTTTCCAAATTCACAATTTTCTATTGTTCATCAAGCTGGTGGAGGACAAATTTATCCATTTTCAACACAAATGTTCATGCAAACAGTTAATCCTGTTTATGGTACATACGAAATTCAAGGAACATACAAATCACTAGACCCATACTCAGACAGTGCTGAAATTGACGCAAATACAACTTTTCAAGTAGTTGAAGATGTAAGGAATGCATCTATATTTTCATTATCAACTGACAAGGAAATTTATTCTATAGGTGATACAATTTTTGTAACTGGAAGAAGTAATCAGATCTGGACAGAAAACATCACTTTAGAAGTACAACAAACTGGGGTTTTAACTCGTGCGGCCGATGCACATAAAGATCAGTATATTCGCCCAGATCCATTTACTCTAAACGAAAGTGTGCACCTTAATGGTGATGGTACATTTGAGTTTCAATTCAAAGTAGCAAACAGTGGAAATGTTGATGAAGATCTTTCTCGCTTTTTTGGTGATTATAGATTAACCGTATCAGAATACTTTGGAAATGCACACGTTTCTTTTAAAATAGTTGAGAATCCTGAATCTTTTGTTGATATTCGTACTCCATTAGGATTACAAATGGATAAACCTCAATATGTACTTGGAACTGCTTTCACTGCATCTGGAAAAGTTTTAGATTATGAACACAAGGAAACAGACAATTATAATAATTTTGTAAGTTTTACAATCTTTGATCCTACTGGCAAACCAATGATGAATACCGCATCGTCTTCTGGTTTTACAGCAGGCAAGGAAACCACCAAATTAATCTTCACTGCAATTCCTGATGTCATAGGTAATTACCAAATTAGCGCCATCTTGTCTCCAATACAATTTGATCTTGGTAAATATACAATAACTGCAACTTCTCCAGTTTCCAAAATAACTGAGTCTGTTGAGTTTGAAGTTGTTTCTGCCCAATCAGAAATCTTACCACCTACTGAAACACAAGAACCATTAATTTTTGAAATATGTTCTAGTACAAGAGGCGATATCAGTGAGATTCTAAAAGATCTAAAACAAATTGGTAAGAGCGAAATACCTCCTTCCATGGAATCTGTTAATTGTGATGGTACAACTAATTTCAAAACTGGCGAAAAATTAGTTATTAGAGGTAAAGTAATAGTAAAAGATGGACGTTCATTAGATCAATCTTCAGTAAAAACTAGTGGTTCAACACAACCGGGTTCATCATATTCTACTAATTATGCTCAAGCTCAATTCAACTATGTGGAATTATCAATTCCTTATCCACAGACATTAATCATTTCATCATCTTTCCAGACTATTCCTGATGACGGTGAGGATTATCATGGTGGTGGAGGATCTGGTACTGCATCAACAGATGATGAATCTTATGGACAATCAGTTGGAACTGGTCAAAAGGCTGAATCTGGAGAAGCTAGTACTCGAAACACAGGATATAACGGCCAAGTTCTATACAAAGAAATTAAAAAGAATCTTACAGAAATGAACATGAAAGTCTATCCTGATAGTGAAGGAAATTTCTATGGTGTGTTTGATCTTAGAGCTGGTATCTTTTTTGATGGAATCTATAAAGTAAAGGCAGATTATTTTGGTTACAAATATGAAGAGAACTTTTCAGTTATTGATAATTCTCTAAAAGGTGGACTGGCACCTGAAATAACTATTGATTTTGATAAAGATGAATATATTCCAGGTGAAACTGTCTCAATCTCTGGAAAAATCAGTAATGTGTATTACTATGATCCTGTATCTGTGATAGTAGAAACTCCTGATGTATCACAAATTAATTGTTTTGCTCAACATTCATGTGGATTTGGAAATTCTGAGAAAAAAATTCGCGTAAGTGAAGGTACTGAGGGTGCAACATTCTATATGAATTATAAAATTCCATCAGGAGATAGTTCTGTTGGAAAATATAACGTAATTGCAGATACTCACTTTGGAGAAATCAAAAAATCATTCTTTGTACTATCTGAATCCGATATAGTTGGTCAAATTTCACCTCCATCATCTGAGATCATCCCAAAAACATCCAAAATAATTGAAAAATTCAATAGAATTGCAGACACTGAGATTCCAATAATCTTAACTGAAAAATCATCTGAAGATTCAATTCTTGTTCCTCGTGTAATACAAGGTTCATTATTTACTTCTGCCAGAGGTGAAGAATCTGATGTAAATCTACGAATAACAACAACTACTGGTCAATGTATTATTGGACAAGGTTCAGACTGTCTTGTATCTGAATCTACCCGAAAACCTGGCGCAATTTACTCAATAGTTTCAATTGATGATGTAAATTATAAAATTCGATACAGTGGAGATGATGTGCGATTAGAGAAATTCTCAATACTTCCTGAAAATTCTAATTCAAAAATTGACATTGATGACTGGAATGTAGAAATTATAAAAGATGAGCAACCAACTAGATTC
>CABXKZ010000026.1 GCA_902512865.1 uncultured marine group I thaumarchaeote
CATTTATCGCCATATTCTATCTCCCAAGGTTCCTTTCCAAATAGTTTAAGATGATCATCTATCTCTTCAGGAATTTCTTGTTTTTCTTCCATCGCAAGATTAAGCTTACAAAGTATGTATACTTATTCAAAAATATAGATTTGATTTTAGTTAGTTAGTAATGCTTCTTTTGAGATGTATTGATTTCTTTCATCGGTTGTGTTTTTTAGAAATTCCTTGTTAAATGCCATTTTTGTTAATGCAACAGATACATCAAATGGACTTGCAGACCAGCCATACTCTGACATTTGCGCAACCGTTTCACCAACTGTCTTTGGCTGATCAAAGAAAGAGTCTTTTGCTAAGATTCTCAATTTGTTTTTGATATCATCTACTGCGATTGTAGAAGGTGATGAGAATTCAGGCTCGTGAAATTCAGCATTATCCAAAGAATTCATTACATCGGTTTGTGGTCTTTCATTAAGCATTTGTTTCAATGATTCTATAACGTCAGCTACAGAGTCATTATCAACATAAAAGTCTCTAGAATCGATCTCAATTTCATTTGAACCTTGTTTGATTCGGATTTTTGCCATGTGTAGTCTACGCTAATGTTGATTTATTTTGCTAGCTCAAAGTAGCTTAGAGAGATAATCAAAAGTTGTACACAAGATCATTAAGGAATAGTTCAGTTGATAACGGATTTATAGATATTTTTACAAAAAAACACATGTTAACAGTTTTTGGATCAACTGCACTAGATACAATTCGAACCCCAAAAAAAACTCTAAAAAATGTACTAGGAGGGGCTGCAACATTTGCAGCAATTTCAGCCAGTTTTTTCACAAAACCAGGACTAATTGCAGTCGTAGGAAGTGATTTCCCAAAAAAATATCATACAGTGTTAAAAAATCATCTAGATCTAAAAGGATTGACAGTTCTTGATGGTAAAACTTTCAGATATGATGGCAAATATGATGCAACCATGAGTGTCAGAGAAACACTCAAAACAGAACTAAATGTATTAGCAGAATTCAAACCAACGGTACCTGATGTTTATAAAAAATCAGAATTTGTGTATCTGGCAAACAATGATCCTGAACAAAATGCAAAAATTATCAAAGAATTTGATAATGTTAAATTTTCAATGTGTGATACTATTGAATTTTGGATTGCAACAAAACGTAATGCAGTAATTAAGATGATAAAATCAGTAGATGCAGTAGTCATTAATGATGAAGAGGCAAAACTACTCACAAAAGAAGACAATTTGATCAAATGTGCAAAAAAAATGATGGCTTGGGGCGTTAATTATGTTGTAATTAAGAAAGGAGAACACGGTGCATTACTATTTCATGAAGATGTAGTTTTTCCGTCAGTTGGATTTTCATTAGAATCTGTTGTAGACCCAACAGGCGCAGGAGATTCTTTTGCAGGGGCAATGATTGGACATTTAGCTGCTAAGAATAAAACAAATTTTTCTGAAATTAAAAAATCAATCATTTATGGAAATGTTATGGGTTCATTTGCTGTTGAAAGATATGGCTTGGCAGGATTAACATCACTAAAAAAGTCCGATATTACAAAGAGGATTAGACAGTACGAAAAGATGGTTACTTTTTGAAGAGTTATAGATAACAATTTTTTTTGTTAATTATGGAAGATAAACTGAATTCAATTTTTACAATGCAAAAGGGTCTAGAAGACATGATGAATCTTGACAGATATCCAAAAGATACTGAAGGTAAGGTATCAGCATTGTGTACTGCAATAATGCACGAAGCAGTTGAGCTACAGCGAACTACAAACTGGAAATGGTGGAAAACACCAACTGCATTTAATGAAGCAGAAGCAAGAGAAGAGTTGATAGACATTTGGCACTTTGTTGTTCAAGCATCATTAGAACTCAACCTTACACCTGATGACATTTTAAAAGAATATGAAAGAAAAAATGAGATTAACAGGCAACGACAGAAAGATGGTTACTAGTTTGGTCATATAATATGATTGAAATAATTTTATAGTAGGTCTATTAAAAATCGATGAAATGAAAGTTCGTCATTTACAAGAACAAGACAAACAGTACAGAGTTTTTCTGTACATATTTTATGCTGCTTCTGCAATGATGGTATCTATCCTGATTTATGGAGTAGTTATGATGGTTGGAGAATGGCAAGAAAATGGCACATATGTAATGGGTGAAATTTTAGTTAACACGCATGTTCCGTTTGAAAACTTTGCGAACCTTACTACATGGTTATCATTTGCATGTATAATTGCATGGTACTGTGTTTCAAGAATTGGATGGAAAAGAACAGTTGGATTAGAATCTTACAGAATGGCACTTTTACAATTAATGTTGTTAGGCTTTGCAGTAATTTGTCTATACGAAGTTTTATGGAGTTTCACCGTACTTAACGCAGAGATTACATCACAAATGGTAATTGATGGAACAACTCCAGACATTGATAGATTAATAGTAGATTATCCAGATCCAGACAGACCATGGAATTTGATATTTGCCACTAAAATTTGGCTTGTAGGATTCATAATTAGTGCACATGCTTTCTATCTAAGTAAGAAGCCAAGAAAATCTCAAGATGAATTAGTGCCTGAAGATTAGTAGAAGAGTGAAAATTATAAAAATATTATATATTCGAGTACCGTAAATACTGTCCCATGACATATTCGATAGGAGAAAGAAAAAGTTCGTTTTTCTTAATTACCGTAGTTATTGGTGCAACGCTTGTATCGTTACCAGTAATTTCAAATCACTTTTTACATCCTGAACATTATTTTCAAATAGCAGTTCATGAAGCTGGTTTTGTTTTGGCAATGTTTTTATTTGCAATGGCAATAATTGCTTACAAAAAAACTAAGATTACAAGAATGATTTTTTCTGCAGGAGCATTTTTGGTTCTGGGAATTTCACAAATAGGTTTCATGTTAGAAAAAATTGACACTCCAGCAGAGATGCATATAGAAAACGTAGCTGAGGAGCATTTTGATATAGGAATTCTAATAATGACGGTTCTATTTGCGTTAGGAATATTTTGGAAACGTTAATCTAAAAACGTGGAATGAATATTATATAAATATTTTAGATGTAAATTTTGCTTGCCACTAGGTAATTGAATAATGAATAAATACCCAACATTTTAAGAAAAATAAAATTGGATAGAAGTCAAATTGTTTTAGATGTAATTGAGAAAAATCCTGGAATTAGATTTAATGAAATAATGAGAATTACAGACATCAGAAATGGCACACTTAGTCATTATGTAAAAAAATTAGAAGAAGAAGGCAACATCCAATTAGAGAGGACACCACGAGTAACACGTGCATATCCAGTAGGCATAGGTGGTCACGAGGCTACAATATGTAAATACCTAACAATGCCAACTCAGAGAAAATTAATTCTATTTTTACTCAAGAAAGAAGTTGCCACCTCAGTTGAGATAAGGAAGTTTCTGCATAAATCACCGTCTGTAGTATCTGTAAATCTTAACGAACTTTTTAGAATGAAGGTTATTAATAAAAAATATGATATTCCTTCAAACAAATATTCCCTAAAAAATCCTACAGAGGTTACGGGAATATTGAAGGAGTACTATCCAAGCTTAATTGAACAACTTTCAGAAAATACAATAGAAATGCTTGATTTTTAGTGTAAGAAAATTTTTGTAATTACTTTTAAAAATTAATACAAGACTTTATAGATAAACAAAAGTAAAATCTGTTAAAATGGATGTTACAGAAAAAGTAGAATTAATCAAGAGACCACCTACAAAAGAAATAGTAAAAGATGAAGCAGAATTAATTGAATTACTAAACAGCAATTCCAAACCAAAACACTACATTGGTTTAGAGATTTCCGGATTTTTACATCTTGGAAGTTTAATCAGCACGGGTTTTAAGATTAATGATTTTATGAAAGCAGGAATTGACTGTACTGTATTTTTGGCAGACTGGCACACCTTGATCAATGACAAACTCGGAGGGAATCTAGAGACAATTTCTAAAGTTTCAAAATATTATGCAGATGCATTTCGACTGGTTTGCCCAGGTGTAAACATTGTAATGGGAACAGAACTTTATGAGTCTAAAAAAGAATATTGGGCAGAACTTGTGAAATTTACAAAACATATGACTCTTGCAAGAACTATGCGTACTTTAACAATCATGGGAAGATCAGAAAATGAAGAAAAAATTGATTTGGCAAAATTATTGTATCCTCCAATGCAAGCAGCAGACATTCATTCTTTAGATTTAGATATTGTACACGCAGGAATGGACCAACGAAAAATTCACATGTTAGTAAGAGAAATTTTTCCAAAAATGAAATGGAAGGTTCCAGTTGCGATACATCATTCATTGCTGCCAGGATTAACACAACCAAAAGATGATTCTACATCAGAACCAGGAAAAATGAGCAAGTCAGATCCAAATTCAGGAATTTTTATACATAATTCTGATGATGAGATTACAAAGAAAATTAGAAAAGGTTGGTGTGAAGAAGGACTAACAGAAAATAATCCAATATTGGAACTTACAAGGCAAGTTGTATTTCATGAATATGATTCAATATCAATAGAGAGACCTGAGAAATTTGGAGGAAATGTAACATACAATTCGTACGAAGAGTTAGAATCCGATTTTGCTCAAAAGAATTTACACCCAGGTGATTTGAAAAATACCATAGGTGACTATATGGTGAAGATTATTGCTCCAATCAGAGATAAAATTTCATTGAGTAATGAATTGTTTGAATTAATTAAAAATAGTCACTAGTTTTTAATTTCTGGTTCATCTAGATTATACTTCGATTTGTATCCACGTGGATTAATCATTAAATCCTTAAAGTTGTAAGTAGATGAATTTCCAATTATCACAGTGCTAATCATTCCTAGTTTGTCTGCATAATTTTCCATATGTTCTAAATCAGTCATCACTACAGTTTCAGATTCTCTAAATGCTCCTTTGATTATTGCTACAGGTGTTGTTGGTTTTCTATATTTTAATAAAATTTTTCTTGTATCTTGTAATTGATGAATTCTTTTCTTACTAGCTGGATTATAAATTACAATAACAAAATCTCCTTGTGCTGCAGCCTCTACTCTTTTTACAATAATTTCCCATGGAACTAACAAATCACTCATACTACAAACTGCAAAGTCAGTCATTAATGGGGAACCAATTATACTTGCACATGAGTTTAGTGCAGACACACCAGGAACTAATTCAACATGTAAACCACTTTTTGGATCCCAACCAGACTCTGCCAATACTTCAAAGATTAATCCCGCCATTCCATAAATTCCAGGATCACCACTAGAAACAAGTGATACAGTTTTCCCTTCTTTAGCTAAATCAATACACTGATGTGCACGTTCAACTTCTTGTGTCATTGCATAACTATGAATTTCCTTTCCTTGAATCAAATCTTCAACTAAATTTACATAAGTTGTATATCCAACTATAGTATCACTTTCTTCGATTACTTGTTTCGCTCGAAATGTCATATGATCATGATGGCCAGGACCAACTCCAACAATGTACAGTTTCCCTTCCATGAAAATTGAGAGTTTTTTGAATAATTTATCCCTTGTCTTAGTTTATTGTATTCAGTTTGAATTCATTATGTAGAGATTCAACCACGGATTTGCAATCATTATCCTTTACAACAAATGCCAAATTTAGTTCAGATGAACCTTGAGCAATCATCATTACATTGGAATTAGATTTCTCCGCTGCAAGAAATACTCTGGATGCTATTCCAACTTTACCTCTCATTCCAGAACCAATTACTGCAATTATTGCAACATTTGGTATTGTATCAATTTTTTTAAGAGTTGTTCCAAGTAGATTTATCTCCATTGCATTTTCTGCCTTATGAAGATCTTCTTTTTTTACAACAATCGTTATGCTTGATTCAGACGGATTTGATGATACCATCATTGCATTAATGTCATTTTTTGTAAGCACTGAAAATATTTTTGCAGCAGCGCCAGGTCCAGCAAATAATATACCACCAGTTAGGTCAAGTAATCCAACTTTTCTAATTGCAGACACACATTTTACAGAATTCTTTGATTTTGAATTAAGTGATGTTACAAGAGTTCCTGGATTATTCACATTAAAACTACTTCTTATTCGCATTGGGATCTTTTTTGATAATAATGGCTCAAATGTTCTTGGATGGATTTGTTTTGCACCAAATCTAGCCATCTCAATTGCCTCAGAATATGAAACTTCTTTGATTAATTTTGCATTTTTTATCAACTTTGGATCTGCTGTCATCATTCCTTCAACATCACTCATCAACCATATTTC
>CABXKZ010000027.1 GCA_902512865.1 uncultured marine group I thaumarchaeote
GGAATCTTACCTAATATTCATATGACAATTAAAGCGGTAGATCCGGAAAAACCTGACCCAAAACAATACATCTTAACTGTAAAAGACAACGGTCCTGGAATTCCTTCAAAACATGTCCCTCTGGCATTTGGAACTGTTTTGTATGGTTCAAAATTTGGTCTTAAACAAGCTCGTGGAATGTTTGGATTAGGTGCAACTATGGCTATACTATATGGACAAATTACTACAAACAAATCTGTAAAAGTCAAAAGTAATGCAGATGGAAAAACTCGTTTCGATTTTGAAATGTTACTAGATATTCAAAAAAATAAACCTGTCATACTAAAAAAACAAGAAACACCTAGTTCTGAAAAAGGACTTAGTGTAAGTATTTGTTTAGATGGTGATTATTCCAAAGCAGGTACAAAAATTCGTGATTATGTTTATCAAACTTCGTTAATTACTCCATATGCAACAATTGCTTTTGATGATCCTAAAGGTGAGAAATTTCATCATAAAGCAATAATTCGCTCAATGCCCCCTGCCCCCACAATCATTGCACCTCATCCTTATGGTATTGATGTTGAAACAATCCGTCGAATGCTTGTTGATACCCACTATCAAATTCCAAATGTTGATGATAAAATGATTGAAAAAGTTAGGAAAGAACTTGGAATGTCAAAAAAGAAATTCACATACGATGAAATTATGAAAAAGACTGAAAAAAAATGGAAATCACTTACCAGACCTGTACGTGTTGTAATATCTCTAATGTCATTTCTTGAAGCAGATTTTGAAAAATTACAAAGAATTAGAATTGAAGATGTTGATCTTCGAAATAACAAATTAGTTTATTGGGATTATAGTACTTCTCAAACCCTTGTAGCAGAAATGGATGTTGAAAGTCATTTCTATAAACAATTAGCAAATACTGTTCAAGGTGAATCTCTTACCCACTTTTTATCAAAAAGATTTCAAAGAGTAGGTCCAACGGCTGCATTAGAATTTTGTAAATTTGCCAAGTTCAAACCTGAAACCAGAGTTGGAAATATGACTGACCATGAATTAGTAAAATTAAGTGATGCATTGCAAACATATGAAGGATTTAGATCACCTGATCCTACATGTTTAGCACCACTAGGTGACGGTCCACTTGAAAAAGGAATTGAGAGAAGATTTGAACCTGATTTTATGGCTGTAGTTCAAAGAACTGCATCTGCATATTCTGGATTTCCATTTGTTATAGAAATGGGAATTGCATATGGGGGTAAAATTGAAACACGTGGTACTACTGTATACCGATTTGCAAATAGAATTCCATTGTTATACGATGAAGGTAGTGATGTGGTACTAAAAGTTGTAAAAGATACAGATTGGAATCGTTACAAAGTGAAAAATGATTCTGCCCCCCTCATAATTGTTTCACATATTTGTTCAACTAGAGTGCCATACAAAACAGTAGGAAAAGAAAATGTTGCTGATAGGCCAGAAATTGAAAAAGAACTTAGATTGGCACTTCAATTTTTATCAAGAAAACTCTCTGGATATATGTCTAAAAAAGGTCAAGCCGAAATGGCAAAAAAACGTGCAAATTTGTATTCAAAATATTTACCACTTGTAGCACAATTTTGTACTGAATTATCTGGAAATAAAAAAGAACCAAACTATAAAGAAATGATAAAAGAAGAAACTGCATTGATTAATTCAGAAGGTTCACAAGAGGAGGTAAAAAAGAATGGCTAAAAAACAGACTAAAAAAGAAACCAAAAAACAAACTAAAAAAGATAAAATTGACAAATCAAAAAATTTGATTAGTCTTCTCAAAAAACATGGCGCTCAAGTATATGAAGATCTCGAAAATGGTGAATTCCCAAAATTTTCAATCCCAAATCGTTCTATTAGCAATATCATTTATGATAAGAAATTAAGGCAGTATGTACTTGGAACTAACACTTCTCTAAGAAGTTCAAGAAATAGTTCACAATTACGTTCATTTACTCAATTATTATGGCTCGCATTTTTTGCTAACAAATTAACACATGAAAAGAAATCATCTACTCTTCGAGATGTTTACTATTCTTCTCAAGCATTTGCAGTAGACTTTGAAGACCAAGGTGAATCTGATAACATTATTGTTGATTTGGAAGCCGTTTTGTCTCAACCCCGAGAAGACTTCTATGTATTTCCTGAAGAGAGAAGTAGCATTTTTGGTGATTTAACAATAGAGTACACAATTCCTGGCTATGAAGGAAAGACGCAGAATCTTTCTAGTCATCCTGATGGATATGCAATTGGTCCAAGTATGACTTCTGCAGAATTAGTAGATACTAGTGCGGAACTTGTAATTGCTATAGAAAAAGGTGGTCTATTTACTAGATTTGTAGAAGAACAAGTTGATAAAAAATTCAAATCAATAATTATCAATACTGGAGGTCAAGCTCCTCGTTCAACACGTACTTTGTTAAAACGATTACATGATGAAATGGGGCTACCTGTTGTAATTCTAACTGATGGAGATGTGTACGGAGAACATATTGCAATGGTTATCAAGTCTGGTTCAGCAAATGCAGCTCATCTTAAAGGATTAACTGTACCTGATGCAAAATGGATGGGTGTATGGGCTACTGACATTGATAAATTTAAACTTCCCACAATCCCAATGACTGAATCTGATATCAAACGTTGTTATGATCTGTTGAAAGATCCTAGATACCAAGAAGGATTATGGAAAAGAGAACTTGAAGTATTCATAAAAATTAAAAGAAAAGCAGAATTAGAAGCATTTTCTAAATACGGTCTTAATAATATCACTGAAAAATATTTACCTAAAAAATTAGAAGAATCAAAAAGTTTTTGATATTTTAATTCTTAAAGTTAATACACCATTTCTGTATTTGAAATCACCAATTTCCATTTCTTTTGGGCCTTCAATCTGAACTTCTTTTGAAAATCCCTGAGAACCTCTGATGTATAAAACTCCATCAATCAGTCTAACGGCAATTTTATCCTCAGGACCTGGAACTTCTGCAACGAAGACTGTTTCATCATCTCCTTTGATCAAATCATATACCCAACTCTTTGATTCTTGTTCTCTTGCTGCTGTAAATTTTGGTTTTTGAGTCATAACCATTCTCTTTATGACTCTAGTCCAGTAAACTATTGTTACTAGAGCAATTCCAATTAATATGAAACTAACAAATCCATTGTCTGCTCGTAATGACATTGCATATACCAAACCAAAGAAAACTAGTAAAATTATAGGTATGACATAATTTAGTGATTTTTCAGTCGGCTGTGTTGCATTTGCATATTTACTCAATACATACAAAATTAGTTTCACCAAATATAAAGCATCTTTGATTTTTATAGGCAGACTCCTATCTGTAATTGTTGGCTGAAAACTCTACAAAAAAAGTCACAACAATGGACCTTATTACCAAAGGTTCCTTGATTGCACTAATAATTACTATTCCAACACTAATTGTATTCTTTGGTGTTTGGACTATAACTGCTGATTTGATTTATGGTGCAATTGGTGGACTGGTAACAAATTTTATCACGTTGGGCATTTCATTTAAAATAGTTAATAAGAAATTTACTAAAAAACCAAAAAACGATTTTGAATTATAGTTAGTACGATGGAACTCTCACAAATTACAAAAACTTTGGTATCTGAAATAAAATTAACAGAAATTCAAGCAAAGATCTTTTTGCATATTGTAATTAATGGTAGAATGAAGACATCCAAAATCTCAAGTGATCTACATATCTCTCTTGATGAAGTAACTCAAAACTCAAAAAAACTTGTGGAATTGGGAGGATTTATTGATATGCCCGATGATGAATTTGAGGCAATGCATCCTAGATTTACAGCAGTGAATATGTATAGAAAAATGTGTGAAAGAGAACAAAAGCAATTCAAAAAAAATCTTATCATTGATAATATTGGTGTTGCACTTGAAGTATCTTATGATGATGCAAGGACTAAATATAACAAAAAAAAGTGAAAAAATATGAGTGAAACTCCTTCTGAGACTACAAAAGCCCCAGAAATTTACAAATGCTGTGATAATCCTCAGATAACATATCTTGCTCCTGTTAACATCAACATTGATGAAAGAACTATTGGTTCTGTAGATGTTTGGAGATGTGCTGCTTGCATGAAATCATTTTGTGAAGAAAAAACATTGGGAATTGATTCTATTACTGATATAGTTGGAATGCCACGAATTGAAAATGATGAAAAATGGGCAGTTATTATCAGTAAATTACAAAAAAGTAAAGACAAATGGAAACTAGTAAAACTAAAACAAAATGGCATGATAAAATTTGAAACAACTGATGAAAAAGTAATTGAACTAAAAATTCAAGATTACAAAATTGTTGATGACTATCATTCAAGTTTTCTTGTATTAGATCACATACATCACGCAGTTGAAATTTAATCTTGAAACTTACCGTTAACATTCAAGATATCAATGGAACTCAAATGGCAGCAAAAATTGTTGGCACTTTTATTATCGATAATCATTCCTTTCCTTTTACTGGAATTGCGTTTGGAAGAATTGGAGGTCAAAACATAGGAGTAAAACTTACTGAAGATGTAGAAAAAAACATCAAAGATTTAGGTTATGATCTAGATATTGTGATTGACACTCTACAAAAAAATCTCATTCAAGGTGATCTAACTCTTCCTGAAGGGTTGAAACGAGAATCTTTTGCTGATGATTAAAATTCTGCTTCTTCTAATGCCTTTTCACAAGAACATGATTTTGCAGCAGGAATTTTATCAATTAATACGGTAAGAAGTTTTTTTGTTAATTCAACATTTTTTGATAATGTTTCAATAACTTCTTTTGCAGTAACTGGCTTTTCTGCCCAAACATCATAATCTGTTACTGTTGAAATTGATGCGTAACAAATTTGCGCTTCTCTTGCTAATTGACATTCTGGAACTAATGTCATGCCAATAATCTCTGCACCTGTACTCTTGTAAAATTTTGATTCTGCTTTAGTTGAGAATCTTGGCCCCTCTATACAGACATAGGTTGCCTCCTTGTGAATTTTTAGTTTTTGTTCATTTGTAACATCCAAAATAGCTTTTTGTAATTCTGGACAGAATGGGTCTGCAACTGAAATATGTATCACTCTTCCATCTTCGGAAAATGAACCTTTTCGTGATTTTGTAAAATCTAAAAATTGTGTTGGTAATACAAAGTCTTGTGGTGCAAATTCTTCTTTCAAACTTCCTACTGCAGATGGTGCAATAATTCTTTTTACTCCTAATTCTTTGAATGCCCAAATGTTTGCTCTAAAATTTATCATGTGTGGTGGAATTGTATGTTTTTTCCCATGTCTTGGTAAAAATGCAATTTTTCTTCCATTAAACTCACCAATTGTAATTGAATCAGATGGTTTTCCATATGGTGTGTCTATGGTAATTTCTCTTGATTCTTTTAATAATCCTGAATCATAAATTCCTGTACCGCCAAAAATTCCAATCTCTGCAGTTTCTTCCATTAGTATTCTACCAGTGATTCTGATCTATATTCTTTAATCTTTGCTCGTCCATTTAGTTCAAGTAATTCAATGATGAATGCAAATCCTACTACTATGCCATCAATTTTCTCAATTAACTTGGCTGCAGCTTTTGCAGTACCTCCTGTTGCTAGTAAATCATCACAAATGAGAACTCGTTGTC
>CABXKZ010000028.1 GCA_902512865.1 uncultured marine group I thaumarchaeote
ATAATCCTACAATTGATGGACCAGTACAGACAGAGAGACAGAAATTAGAAAAAATGGCACATACATTGAGAATAAATATAGAAAATAAATCAGATGTTGAATTAAAAAATGCAATTGATGCAAAGTTTGGACCTCAAGAAAGTAGTTCAAAAAATATTACTGATAATAAATTTAAAAATTAATTCTTTTCATTTAACCGATAAACATTTTTCTTCAATCGTTTTTGTGCAAAATTATAATATTCTTTAACGATTTCAAATCCACAGAAACGCCTATCCAACATTTTTCCAACTACTGCAACTTGTCCAGATCCAAGAAATGGATCAAATACAATATCATTTTTTTTACTAGAATACATCAGTATTTTTTTAATTATTTCAGCAGGAAGTTTTGTTGGTGTTTTATCCTCACCAGTCCAATATTCGCGCTTAATTTCCCATACATCCTCTTTATCCCTATAATGTAAGCTGTGACCATCTTCAGTTTTTTCGTTTTTTCCATACCTAGAAAAAGGATAAAATTTTCTTTTTTTGGGATTTTTGCAGACATAAAGACAATGATAATGAGAAGTTACAAATTTATTTTTTGTAACAACACCAAATTGATATTTCCAAATTATATGATTAACCACAGTTAAACCGACATTATCAATTGCAATCAATATATCCTTAAGATTATTCCAACCAGAAAAAATGTACATACTCCCAGATTCTTTCAGTATACGATTAGCTTCAGAGATCCAATCATAACTGAATTGATAGTAATTTTCAGGTAAGATTTCATTGTATCCTTCTATAACACGAGAACTTTTTCTATTGTAATTTGCTTTTTTTGCTTTAAAATTAATGGCAAATGGAGGATCAGTAATTATTAGATCGATTTTATTTTTATCAATCAATTTCATTCCCTCAAGACAATTTTTATTATAAATTTTATCAAAAACAATTTTTCGCATTAAATAATTCTCCATACATGATTACTTAAAATTTGAGTAAAAAGAAAAGATGTAATGTTTTATCATTACAGTTAACGATAAGGGATCTTTGCCTTTTTTTTATTCACATCTGCTAATTCTTCTTTGAGGTGTTTTTTGAGAAGATTCTCATGCTCTTTTTTATGCTTCCAAAATGCATTAAGACATGCTTGTCTAGTTTTTGCACGATTTAGAGCAGTTGTGAATTTTTTGTGACTTTTAGCCACATCAGATGTATAACCTGCCATAATGCGAATTAAGACACATTATACATAACCTTTTTTGTTTTTTTAAGATGGTGTCAAATAATAAAACTATTAGATGACTATATGAGACAAGGGCTATGGAAAAGATTGCAGTAGTTACAGGTAGTTCAAGTGGAATTGGATTTGAAACGTCCCTTGCACTATCTAGAGAAGGCTATTTTACATATGCAACTATGAGAAATTTGGAAAAGGCAGATGTGATAAAGAAGATTGCAAAAGATGAAGGATTACCACTGAAAGTAATAGAACTTGATGTGGATGATGAGAATTCAACAGAAGAGGCAATCAAATTAATTATTGAAGAAAAACAAAGAATAGATGTTTTAGTTAACAATGCAGGATGGGGAATATGGGGAACCGCAGAGGATGTTTCACTAGAAGAGTTTCGAGAGCAATTTGAGACAAACTTTTTTTCAGTTGTAAGAATGATTCAGAAAGTTTCACCGATAATGAGAAAGCAAGGTTCAGGTAATATAGTTAACATTAGTTCTGTTGCAGGAAGAATAGGATTTCCAGTTTCAACTGCGTACATTAGTTCAAAATTTGCTTTAGAAGGACTCTCAGAATGTTTAAGATTTGAACTGGGACAATTTGGGATAAATGTAATAATTATCGAACCAGGAGTAATCAAAACAAACTTTTTTGATTCAATGAAAACTGCTAAAAAAGCGGATGAAAGTGACGTTTACAGAGATATTACACTGAAAGTTATTTCAGGAGTAAAGATGATGGCAGAAATGGGAACTCCCCCAAAAGAAGTTGCAAACGTTATCATCAATTCAATAAAAGAAGAAAAACCACTTCCAAGATATGTAGTAGGTAATGACGCAGCGATGTTTTTAGAAGCCAAAAAGATGAAAACAGATATTGAATTCGAGAATTATCTGAAAAAGGAATTGTACGGGGAATAATCTAGATTAGAATATATACGCCAAAGATTGATTTTTGTCAAAGTCCGAAAAATTGTGAATTATAATGAAATGGAAGAGATTAGAACATAACGGAATACTTTTTCCACCAGATTTTGAGACAAAGAAAATCAAAATTAAGATCAAGGGAGAAAGTGTAGATTTAGACATCATACAAGAAGAGATGATTTACCAATGGGCAAAGAAGAAAGATACACCGTATGCACAAGACAAAATTTTTCAAAAGAATTTTGTTGCTGATTTTGTAAAAACATTTGGCAGTAAATATAAAAAATTAGAACTAGTAGATATTGATTTTCGAAATGCGTTTAGTCTAGTAGATAAAGAAAAAGATGCAAAAGAGCTTCTCACAAAAGAAGAAAAAAAGGCACTTGCTCTAAAACGTAAAGAATTGAGAGAGGAGATGAAAGAAAAGTTTGGAAAAGGCAAGATGGATGGCAAAGAAGTTGAAATTGCAAACTACATGGCAGAACCGCCTGGTATCTTCATAGGAAGAGGAGAACACCCTCTGCGTGGAAAATGGAAACCAAAAGTTACATCAAAAGATGTCACCTTAAACTTGGGTAAAGAAGCAAAAGTTCCAAAAGGAGATTGGGGGAAAATTGTTCATGATAAAGAATCAATGTGGATGGCAAGTTGGACAGACTATCTAACACAAAAAAGAAAATATGTGTGGTTAGCAGATACAGCTGGAATAAAGCAGGATAGAGACAAGGCAAAATATGATAAAGCAAAGATGCTTGCAGGAGAAATTGAAACTGTAAAGAATAAAATTGTCAAAGACATGGGAAATAAGGATGCAAAAGTTAGAAGAATATCTACAGTGTGCTGGCTAATCTATCGTACTGCAATGAGAGTAGGGGATGAAAAGGATCCAGAAGAAGCAGATACAGTTGGAGCAACTACACTAAGAAAAGAACATGTTACATTAACATCAGATACAATAAAATTTGATTTTCTTGGAAAAGACAGTGTAAGATGGCAAGAGACAGTCCCAGCAGTTGGAAATGATAAACAATTTCATGAAAATCTTAAAGAATTAACATTAAAGATTGAAGGGACTGATGAAATTTTTGGTAATTTAACATCAAGAGATGTTAATGATTACTATAAGACGGTTGTAAATGGATTAACTGCAAAAGTTTTCAGAACATTTAGTGCATCTACAGTTGTCTCAAAATATCTTAACGAGAATGGAGATGTGAAAAAGAGTTCTCAAATGGAGAAACTTTATCATGCAAAGCTTGCAAATCTAGAGGCTGCAATAATGTGTAATCATAAAAGAACAATTCCCAAAACATTTGAGCAATCACTACAAAAAAAGCGAGACACTCTAAAAGTAGCAGAAAAAGCAACCCCATGGAAAAAAAATGAGGAAGTGTTAAAAAAAGCAGAGACTACAAAAACAAAAAACCGATGCTCAGGAAAAGAGACGAAAAGAGAGAATTTCAAAGATTAAACAAATGATTAGAAAAACAAAACAAAAACAAAAAGAAAGAGTTGAGAAATTAAAATTTCAGATAGATCTCACACAGAGAACTAGAGACTATAATCTAGGCACATCCTTAAGAAACTACATAGATCCACGAATTTTCAAATCATGGACAGATGAAGTCACAGCAGATTGGGAGAAACTCTATACTTCTGCATTGCAGAAAAAATTCCTCTGGGTTAAATCAGAAAATGAGTCATGGCAAAATGTCTCAAAATATTATTGATTTTAACATTTAATTGCCATATCCATAGATGAAATTCGTGCCGGGGTAGCTCAGCCTGGTTAGAGTGCCAGTTCAAATGGTAAACTCTAACGGTTCTTCCATAGAAGGCAATACTCATAATCTGGAGGTCGTGGGTTCGAAACCCACCCCCGGCATTACAAGTTTTATAAATTTAGAATTTATCATATCTTAAATATTCTAAAAATGCAATTCAAACATGCAGGGAAATAAAATAATGTACATCATGGGCGTGGGCGGTTCATGTGTTCTTGCAATGTTTGCAGCATTTATGATGATGAATTAAAGATGTTGATAATTAACAATTTAACATTCAAAGCACTGCTAAAAACCAAAGGTAGGAAAACAGGTAAGGAACATACAGTTTGGGCAAAAGCAGTTACCTATAATGATATGATTTACTTTTCTAGAAGAAATCCAAACAGTGATTGGTTAAAAAATGCAATTACACACCCGCAAGTGAAAGTTGAGTTTGATGGAAGACGATTTTCAGGAATAGCAAGACTTGTTGAAGAAGAGGATCTCTCACAGAAGATTTCAAGTCTAAAATATACAGAGAAAAGTAGACAAAAAGAAGCTAGAGTTGTATTAGAAATAAAATTAATAGAAAATGATTAAACAATATGGACTATAGTAGACAATCCTCTACGGTCATATTCATTCCCATTTTTCTGCTCACTAACGATTACTGTAAATGAAATAACATCTCTTTGAATGCATTGACTTGCATCAAGTTTTAGATGAATATCCAATGTGTCAAATTCTTGCTCAGGGATATTTTTTTCATCAAAAAATGCTTTACCAGTGGATTCAATTCTAAATCTTTCAGATTGGTGATGAAATCCAAGTTTTGTTTTCCTACCATCTCTACCAACAGATTTTACATGTACATCTATAATTCCTGGTTTTGCCATCGTATACTCTGATTTTTGATTGATGAAAACTCCAATTTGAAATATTTTCCCAGCAGTTGCCTCAGCCATTTTTTGAATTCCATCATTCATAATAATATCAATAGCTTTGATAGATGTAGGAACTTTGGCAAGCCAAGTATTTGTTTTTTCAATTATTGCAGCAATTTCATTTCTTCTTTTTTTATCTTCATCCTCAGGTAATTTGTAATAATCAACCCATTCCAGATAACTTCCAGAAATATCCTCAATGAAATCAATACAGGTTCTTTTGTAATCAGTTACATTGTCTGTTCTCTCAGATTCATCACCTGTTCGCATACCATCATAATCCATCGGCATTGCCATATTCATTCCAGATATTTTGTTCTAAAAAAACTAATCTAAATATGGCATTGTGTAAAAGTGGAAATATGTTTAAAATAATTATAGAGGATCTTCAAAAAACATTAAAATCAAATTTGCCACAAATACGTTT
>CABXKZ010000029.1 GCA_902512865.1 uncultured marine group I thaumarchaeote
AATGAATGAATTCACTTTATCATATACTGGTATAATTTCACGAAGTACATCCATCACTTCTCCCCAATAACTTCCTAAACCCATATCTGAATCAAAATCCTTACTTTAATAATTCAATTCTTAGAAATTTTATTTTATTTAACAAATTTGCCTTTTGCAGCCTCGTCAAGTCTCTTTAGGTCTTCTGGAGAAATTTTTTCTATGATTTTTCCTTCTGACAATATCTTTGACATCTTTATGTGTTCTACACCTGACTTTTCTTCACTTTTGAGATTGATTGCAGCGATTGCTAATGATGCTGCTTCATCAATTGATAGTCCTTCTTTGTAGTTCTTTTCAAGGAACTCATTTACTTCATCTGAGCCAGTTCCTATTGCTATTGCAGAATAAGAATTGTAAGTCCCACTAGGATCGATGACGTAAACATTGACTCCTTTTCTGTCTATTCCCGCAATAATTAACGCAACACCAAATGGTCTAACACCTGAATATTGTGTAAATTGATGATTTTGATCTGCTAAATGTTTTGCGACTGTTTCAATGTCTACTGGTTCATCATAAGTTAATTTGTTACTTTGAGAAAAATATCTTGCATTGTCTACCTGAACTCTTGCATCTGGGATATACCCTGCAGCTGCAACTCCTATATGATCATCAACTTGAAAAATTTTCTGTGTAATTCCTTCTACTTGTAATGCTCTTGTTTTTTCTTCAACAGCTAAAACTATGCCATCTTTTGTCATTATTCCTATTGCTAATGTGCCGCGTTTGACTGTCTCTAGTGCATATTCTACTTGATAGATTCTTCCATCAGGTGAATACATAGTTGGTGTCATGTCGTAACCACGATTTGGCATCATAATGAAAAACTTAGTTACTGAGTCAATTTAAGGGTTAGTTCTTTTTGATGTTAATCCTAATTTATGATTCAAGAATTGAATTGATCCCTTCTTTGTAGGATGGATACACAAACTTGTAAATTTCTGAAACTTTCTGATTTGAAATCTTCATAGGTGTTGTTAGTAACTTTACTAAGTCGCTACCTAACACTCCTTTTGCAAGAAACATAGGAATTCCACCTGGATGTTTTTTACCAATTTTATCTGCAGTATAGTCTACAAATTCTTTGAAAGTTACTGAGGTAGAATCTGCACATACGTAGGATTGATCTTTCAAATTATTTTTTGCAATAGATAATAAAATCCCTACTGCATCGTCAACATGTATGAAGCATTTGTCATAATCTCCTTTTCCTGGAATCTTGAACGTTCCATTTTTTAATCTATTGACAATCATTTTTGTAAACCAACTTGCATTCCCATACACATCTCCAAAATAACAAACTGAAAACCCAATATTGTTATTCTTGCATGAATCTTCAAGAAATCTTTGTGCTTCCAATCTTATTTTAACAAAATCAGTATCTGGTTGCATCAAACTTTGTTCATTAACTATTCCTTTTGGATTGCCAAAAACTCCCAATCCTGATGCATAAATAATAAAATTTGTTTTGTCTTTAATCTTTTCAAATAAATTTACTGTTCCCTCATAATTGATTCTTTTCTGCTTCTTTTTGTCTTTGACTAGCGGTGTGGCAGCTGCTAGATGGAAAACAGCATCAAATTTAACATCCGGTATGACAAAATCATTTTTTGTTAAATCCGCATTAATAATTTGAATACCTTCTGCTTTGGATGGATTATTGTGAATTATTCCATAAACCTCGTAACCTTCTGAAATCAATTTCTTACATAGTTTGGAGCCTATGAACCCTCCTGCTCCTGTAACTAGAACTTTCATGAATTACCTATTTCATTTGATGATAAAAAATTTGATATTTCTGAAAGATACTTTTAAGTATAATTTGAAATTATACAATATTCATCTTGGTAAAACATGATCCTTTTGCTAACGCAACAAAACAAGTTAACGATGCTTGTGATGTTTTAAAAATTAAAGATAAAGGTATTAGAGAATATCTTGCAATGCCAAACCGAATTTTAAGAGTTAAAATTCCTGTTAAAATGGATAATGGAAAAATACGAATGTTTACTGGATTTAGATCACAACATAACAATGACCGCGGTCCATACAAAGGAGGAATTAGATATTTTGATCCAGAAGGTGGAGTGGAATACATGGAACGTGAAGTTATGGCATTGTCTTCTTGGATGACTTGGAAATGTGCTGTAGTTGATATTCCACTTGGTGGGGGAAAAGGCGCAATCTATGTCAATCCAAAAAAAGAAAAACTTAGTGATGGTGAATTAGAACGATTAACAAGAGGATTTGCATACAAAATTGGTGAAGTAATAGGACCTCAAAAAGATATTCCAGCACCTGATGTTTACACAACTGGAAAAGAAATGACACAGATAATGGATACCTGGAGTAAAATGAACGGTAACAAATACTCTCCAGGTGTGATTACTGGAAAGCCAATACCAATGGGCGGTTCTCTTGCAAGAAATGTTGCAACTGGTTTAGGTACTGCATATTGTGTAAGAGGTGCTGCTAAAATTCTAAAAATTAATCTCAAAGGTGCCAAAGTTGTTTTACAGGGATTTGGAAATGCATCAACTTTTGCAGGTGAATATTTGGAAAAAATGGGTGCGAAATGTATTGGCGCAAGTGATTCAAAAGGATCAATAATTGTTCCAAATGGGTTCAAAGTGAGTAAATTAATCGAACATAAGAAGAAGAAAGGAACAGTAGTAGGTTTCCCAGGAAGCAAAAAGGTTACTACTGAAC
Source organism: uncultured marine group I thaumarchaeote (assembly GCA_902512865.1). The sequence continues at coordinate 2,752 of CABXKZ010000029.1, forward strand.
AATTACTTACGACAAAATGTCAAATTCTAATTCCTGGTGCACTAGAAAATCAAATTGATGCTAAACTTGCAAAAAAATTACAGTGTAAAATAATTGGAGAAGCCGCAAACGGACCAACATTACCTGAAGCAGATCCAATCATTTACAAGAAAAAGATAATGGTAATTCCTGACATTCTTGCAAACTCTGGTGGTGTTTGTATATCCTACTTAGAATGGGTTCAAAATAATATGGGATATTATTGGAGCTTTGATGAGGTTGCGGGAAAAATGGAAGCGAATATTGTGAGAGGTCTAAAAGATACTCATGATATTTCTAAGAAATACAAAATTGATATGAGACGTGCAGCAATGGTTCTTGCGATACAACGAGTTATCGAAGCATTTGAACACAAAGGCATCTGGCCTTAAACAAAATTTTTGATCAAAGATTAATATAACGAAAAATTTTTTCATCGATCGAATAATGTCTTCTGTAAAAAACACCTTTGAAGAAATAATTAAAACAGATCACAAAGTAATCACTGAAGAATCATCAAAAGGAATCTTAAAGAAATATGGTGTTAAGGTACCTGGATTTGCATTAGCGAAATCTGCTGACGAAGCAGCTAAACAAGCAAAAAAACTGGGATTCCCACTTGTAATGAAAGTTGTATCCCCCCAAATTCTTCATAAAACTGATGTCGGTGGAGTAAAAGTTGGCATAGACAATGTATCTGATGTCAAAAAAACATTTAATGACATGTATGGTCGTTTATCAAAGAAAAAAGGAGTTGATGTAAAAGGAATTCTTTTGGAAAAGATGGTTCCAAAAGGAGGAGTTGAATTAATTGTTGGTATACAAAACGATCCACAATTCGGTCCGATGATTATGGCTGGGTTGGGTGGTGTGATGACCGAAGTCTTCAAGGATGTTGCATTTAGAATGCTTCCAATTACCATATCTGATGCAAAATCAATGTTAAATGAATTAAAAGGTTCAAAACTCCTCAAAGGATTCCGTGGTAGTGCGCCAATTGATACAAACATGGTTGCAAAAGCATTAGTCCAAATTGGAAAAATTGGTGTTGAAAATGCTGATTATATTAATAGTATTGACTTTAATCCTGTAATTGTATATCCAAAATCTTACTTTGTAGTAGATGCAAAAATTATTCTAAATAAAGAATTAAGAAAGAATTCAATTTCAAAAGCAAAACCAATCATTACATCAATGGAGTCATTCTTTACTCCAAAATCAGTTGCATTAATTGGTGCATCTGCAACACCAGGAAAAATTGGTAATTCTGTATTAGACGCACTTGGAAAACAAGATTACAAGGGTAAAGTATATCCAATAAATCCTAAACAAAAGTCAATTCTTGGAATCAAATGTTATCCATCATTAGAATCAATCAAGGCAAAGGTTGATCTGGTTGTTGTTTGTGTAGATCTCTCTGCATGTGGTGCAATTATGAAGACTTGTGCAAAGAAAGGAATTCACAGCGTGGTAATTGTCTCTGGTGGTGGTAAAGAGCTTGGTGGTGACAGAGCAGCCATGGAAGCTGAAGTAAAAGAATTATCATTAAAACACAAAATTCGTGTAATCGGTCCTAACTGTATTGGAATGTTTAATGCAGCAAATAGACTTGATTGTGCATTTCAAGGACAAGAAAGAATGGTTCGTTCAAAATTAGGAAATGTTGCATTTTTCTCCCAAAGTGGAACTATGGGAATTAGTATGTTAGAAAGTGCAGATTTGTTTGGTTTATCAAAGATGATTAGTTTTGGTAATCGTTCTGATGTTGATGAAGCAGATATGATATGGTATGCTGCAAATGATCCTCAAACTAAAGTAATTGGGCTATACGTTGAGGGATTTGGCGATGGTAGAAAATTCATTAATACTGCAAAACGTGTAATGAAAGAAAAGAAGAAACCAATTATAATTTGGAAGAGTGGAAGAAGTGCTGCGGGTGCAAAACAAGCTGCATCTCATACGGGTTCTCTTGGTGGTTCTAATGCAATGATCATGGGTGCGTTCAAACAAGCAGGAATTATCTCAGTTGATAGTTACCAAGAATTAGTTGGTGTCTTAAAGGCAATGGCATGGCAACCTCCTGCAAAGGGTAATC
>CABXKZ010000030.1 GCA_902512865.1 uncultured marine group I thaumarchaeote
CTTTTATGAATACCTCGTGTTGCACTGTATATTACTGGAATTTTCAATTTTGTTTGTAAAGTTGAGGTTGTTGTTGGACTTATTGTGCTGTGGATAACTAGTACTTCTGGTTTAAATTTACGCTCTAATTTTTTGACATTTATTAGAAATTTAGAAGTGAATGGAATACAAATATGTAACATCAGTGTACTATTCTTTTCATATTTTTCAATTTTCTTTTTTTCTATCAATTTTTGATTTATATCATAACCAATTGTTAGGGAATTTTTTGATAATAGCTTGAATATAGGTAATCCAATTTCACCTAAACCTGCAACAATATTTTTTTTAAGTATTGAATTCATTCTAGATATTCCTTTTGGTGTGTATTTTTGTTCTTAGTAGTCCCAGTATAATAATTGCTATTGCAATAACAATTATGACAATGTTTTGATAGGTGAAAGCATTATAATCAAAAATACTATCTTGATTAAATAATATACCACTAATGATTAAAATTCCAATTGATATCATTAATATTCCAATAAAACTCGATTTTTTATTTCGTGTTAAACCATAACTAATGAATGGTAATACCAACGCAGGTAGTCCTAATAATAATTGACGAAGAAGTGGTTCAAGTTTTAGAATTCCTTTTCCTCGTGGGTGCTCTTCAAGTTCATCAATATGAAGTTTGAATCTCATTTCCCACGAATCGCTTAATTCTTGATTTAATTTTAGATGGGCATAATCATTTGTACCTGAGACTTCAGAAAAAAATGATAGAACGTTAGTCTCCGTATCAATGTAAATCCTTTCAGAATTTCTAAAGGTCCATGAACCAGAACAAGTTTTATCAAGACATTCATTAAATGATGATGAAAATAATGAGGAACTAGTTTCATCATGTTTTGTGAAAATTTCTATATCATCAATGTAACCAGATAGTTTTCCTCCATTTCCAGAAGGTTTTCCATCTTCATTTGAAATTCTAAGATAATTGAGATTAGTTGGATTTGAACACATTTCAATCAAAACATTTTCTTTTAGATCAGTGAAATTTGCGTCATGATAGAGATTGGTTTCTAATTGTAAACCACTTTTAGAAATTTGAATAAAATATGTTTCATTCTCATTAGTTGATGTATTTTTAAAATTTTGTAGACCATCACACTTGTCATCACCATAATACATTCCTTTATTATTACTCCAACCAAGATTATACAATCTGTCATTAGAAACATGAGCTGTTAAGATAACACCATCTTGAATACAACGTTTACATCCACTTTCATAGTAAATTTCGTTTGGTTCACAAATTTTACAATTAGATGAATCAATACTAGATAATCCAATTCTTATCAAAGAAGCATCATTAGGATTATCTGAAGTGAATTTATCAACACCGTATAAAATTGTGAAAAATAATGATAAAGAAACCATCAGAACAGCTATATTATTTGACATGTAGTTTTTAGTCTTTATATATCTAAAACGTTTTCTAGTAAATTACTCTATTGACACAATCATCCATGATAATATTATTAAAAATAATAAATTTTTAATCTCAAAAATTTCGAATAATTTTTTTATGTTCAGAAATAAAATGGGAGTTTTTAGGTACATCTACATCAACGAATGAACATGAACCAATAACTGCATTATTACCAATCTTTATGCCTTCTTTGATGACAACGTTTGTCCAAATATCAACATAATCCCCAATTTCACAATGACCTAAAAGAATGGAATGTGCACCAATTCTAGAATGTTTACCTATTGATACATTGTGAGCAATGTGTACTCCACTATCAATTTTTGTTCCATTACCAATTATTGTATCATGCATATTTCCTCTATCGATGGTACAATTTGAACTAATATCCACATTATTTCCGATTATAACTTTCCCATAATGAGGGAATTTTTCCAGCTCATTGTCTTCATTTCGTTCGTATCCCCAACCATCAGTGCCGATTACAGTTCCATTCTTTATTTTTACATTTGTTCCAAGTTCTATGATATTATTTTTTCTAGCATCATCAATTGAGAAAATTTCCTGAATTCCACGCTCCTCCCTAATTTTTCTTATGAAGGCTAATCGCTCTGGATTTTTAATATTATACATATTTTCATGAAAAATTAAAAACGTAAAAAGGATTCTAATCATAAATATTGAGAAAAAGAGTTTATGAAATAATTAAGTAGGAAATCATTATGACTGAAAAAATACTGATTATAAGTGGCAGTGGATTATTAGGCAATCAATTATCAAAAATGGCAATAAATGAAAATGTGTTTTCTACATATAAGACAAACAAAAGATTAAGAAAATCTATTCCAAATCATTGATAACTATGGGTGTTGACAATTCAAATAGATTTTTTGCTATAATTGAATTACCATAATCATTGGTATGAACATTATCCCAAAATACAGGAGAAGTTGTAGTATCAAAAATTTGCCTTAAATCATAAACATTGTGACAATCATGTTCTAAATTTTTTAATGATAATGCTAATTCATCTAACACAATTATAGTTTCTGGAATTTCCTTATCAGTTTCCAAAATATATTTTTCAAATGAGGATAATGGTTTATTTCCAGAACCTAAAATTGGTTGAAGAGTTATGATGACACTAAATCCATCTTTTTTACCTAAATTACATGTACTTGTCCATCGTTCCGTCCATTTTTCTGCTATGTTTAATTTTAGCACATCTAATTCTATTTTTTTCATATTATCAGATGTTGGAGTTGAAATTGTATCAGAAAATAATTTATTTAAAATGAATGGTGTTCGATACCATTGCAAATTTTTGAATTTTAATGATTCAGTAAAATTGTCAGATTTTTCAAGATCTTTTACAGTTGGATTAAGAGTTCTATCTGCAAAATAATGGAAATGTGAATCATTATTTCCGTCAAAAACAATAAAAAGATCTGGTTCAAGGTTTCTTAGGTAATTTTTAATGAGAAAAGTTTCTTGAAACGATGTTGCAGACCCAATTCCTGCATTAATAACTTGAATTCTTTTTGAAAGTTTAATTTCATTAAATTCATTTTGAAGGAATCCTGGAATTGTTTTCTCATCAGATGTTGCACCAGAACCAAACATTGACGAACCACCAACGACAAAAATTCTATAAACATCATCTGGTTTTTCTAGATTGAATTCTGGACCACGAAAACCATGAGAATTGATATTAATCGTAGAAAAATGCTGATCTGGTTTAATAAGCATGATTGAAGGGTGAATGAATTCAAGTTGGTTATGATCATTACAGATTTGTTTCCGTGTAAAAGGATCCACATCTGCAAAAGCTTCAGATTCTATATTTGGGCAAACAATACTAGTGTATTCATATATCCGAACAAATCCTTCAACAGCAACTAAGACTATCAAAAAAAGAAATAACATTACAAGAAATTGTTTTCTATACGTTACTTGAACCGACAACAGTTTATCACCAAATACTCCCCATAAATTTCAACAAATTCTTCGTAATATATTTAATCCAAAATACTAGACATACTTTATGAAAAAAGTATTAGATGTTGCATTCATTTTCCATAAGGATAATTATTTTTTATCAGGAAAACATTTTGATAATTGTTATTATAATTTTTTTATGAAAGCATTACAACGGAATTCTGAAATTTCTGTAAAAAATTTTCCGACAGAAGATATATTTGATGCAGAAATATTGAAAGAAAGATTTGATGCAATTTTACTTTTTGGAAATGCTGATTTTGGAATGCCGAAAGAAATAAAAAATATTGAAAAATTAGAAATTCCAGTAATTGCTAGAAGCGCGGATCCAAGAGATGCAAAAAAATCTAAAAAAAATCATTCAAGATGGAAAATAGATTATTATTTTCATTTTCATTCAGAGATATTTTTTCATGAATTATATCCAAAAAAATTTAAATATAAAACAATTTTTTACGGTGTTGAACCTTTATTATTTCAAAATCTTCATCCATTTAGTGATAGAATAAAAAATAAAATATTAAATTCAGGAAATGTAGGGAATTTGCATTTTTTTTCAAGAATAATTAATGACATTAGAGATCCAAAATGGAATAATTATAGATGTAAAGTGCTTAGAACAAAGTGTAATAATTTATCATATGTAGATTATACATTAACACAAAATCATGAGTACATTAACGACAAATATCCACTTCTTCTTCAGAAATATCGTGCTGCAATTGCTGCAGATACTTTTAGTCCGGTAATCAAATATTGGGAAATTCCAGCAGCGGGTTGTTTAACATTCATGGAAATTTCAGAAAAAAACAACGGAAATTATATTGGTTTTAAGGATAATGAAACTGCCATTTTTATTAACGAAAAAAATTATCAGGAAAAATTTCTTG
>CABXKZ010000031.1 GCA_902512865.1 uncultured marine group I thaumarchaeote
GGTGGCGTGTCACTTGGAATCATCCATATTGTTGAAAATTCACCACTATCTGTTCCAAGAATATTTAATTCATTAACTTTATCTCCATCAGAATTGAATATTTTCAAAGTTATTGTTGCCTCTGCACCAGTTCCAAATATGGTCATAAATTCATTAGAACTATAACTATCCTTGTCTATTCTTATGACTAATTCATCATCATCTCCTAACACTATAAACTCGAAAGTATCAAAATTAGATCCACTTTTTGCATTTATTGTCCACACTCCAATTTTTGCATCTGATGGAATTCTAAAATTATCTATCTTGAAAACACCAAATCTATCTGAAAACGTATCAATTCTTTTGATTGTTTTTCCATTAGGATCAACTATCATCACATCTAATAGCACATTAGTTGCATCTGTACTTCCTAAAATTAGGACTTGTTCACTTTGCTGATACTCATTTTTTGTTGTCTGAACTAAAATGGAACCTGAACCTGTAGAAAATCCTATTGTAAATGTGGCATCACCAGTACTCTCTCCTCTTTTACCACTAATTGTATATGCTCCACTAGATAATTCATCAGAACTAATTTTATACATCTCTCTTCCATCTGGTCCTAAATTGATATTGTCTGATAATCTCTCTCTGTCAGCTGAATCAATAAGAATTAATGATACCTGTGCATTAGGTACGCTTTGAATAAAAATCTCAACATCCTCATTCATCTGGAAATTTAATTTTGTTGGTTTAAGAACTAAAATTGCTTCGGGTTCCTGCCCAACTCCAAAAACTGCGATTCCTTCTTCATTTCCTTGAAATAGATATAGAATATATGTACCCTCAACAGATTCTCTTGCAATTTCAATTTCAAAATCAACAATTCCGGATTCACCTACGTTTATACTTCTAGAGAAAATCTCTGATCCAACTGAATCTTCTAGAATTATTGACATTTCTTTATTTAGTATTGCTTTTCCACTAAATTGGGCTGTTTCACCTGGTTGATACATAGACTCACTTGCAAACACATTGATGAGTACCGAACTAATCACATCGAAATTTCTATGTATTGTACTTTTTCCATCACTTGCATCAATTGCAATTTGACCTAGTTTTAATCCTGGAGGAATTAAATTATCTAAACTCCATTTTCCATCTACACCTGCTTGAATTGTATCTATATTGAGAATCTCTCCATCTGGATATTTCATAGTAATAGTTAATGTTGAACCTGGCGTTGCCATTCCAGAAAGAATAATTGTTTCTCCACGTTTCACTTCTTTCGGTGTGTTTCCAATTGTTAATTTGATGTTTTCTGAAATTTCTCTATTATCTGATTGTGTGACTCTTAAACTAATTATTTTTTCACTTCCTCCAGAATCTCTTAAAATAAATTCAATTCTTTCATCATCTAGTATTTCAGGCGTTTTTGTTGTGAATAAAATTTTTCCATCATTATCTACTTTTATTGTCTGATCAAAATTACTTCCAATATAGAAATCAAGAGACTGTTCTGGAACAAAATTTTCCCCAATTACTCTGAAATCTGAATTTGAAGCTGGTTTCTCTGGAATAAATCTAAACGTTGAATCGTCTTTTACTCCTATCATATCTGATTTTTCTAATCCTATATTATCATCGTCTGTCTCTGAAATTGTAATCTTTGTGCTTGCAGAAGTTATTACTGCCCCATTCTCATCAATTGCTTTCCAATTAATTATTGGGTTTTGTTTTGTTGTTTTGATTCCAAATTTCACATCTTCTCCTGGATTGACTTGATTCTGAGATGTAAAAATAATCACACCTTGAGGTGTGTTCTTACCCATCCAACCTTGTTCTGTCTTGAAAGATTTGAATTCATTTTCACCACTCAGCCATATTCTTACTGTGTCTATGCTTGCTGTATTGCCTCTAGAATTCTTTAATTCTAGTATAGTTGAATTTTCAAATCCCATACTTGTAACAATTATCTCATCCGCAAAACTACTTTCAAGAGATGACACAAAAACAACTGATGAAATTAATAATAATAAAAAAAGCACAACTGAATATGAGCCCATTACATTGATCTTCTACTATCTACAATTAAATCTTAATGAGAATTGATTCATGAATTTCCAATTTTATGCGACTTGAGTTGCTTTTAGCTCGTATGGGTTTTCTGACCACCATTGATTGTATAATTGGTCAATTTCTTTCATATCTGAACTACTTAGATAATTCCCATTTGACATATCAGAAAATGTTTGTATTTCCTCTTCACTAATCACTGTTGGAAAAACTGAGGAAATACCTTGTTTTGATAAGATGAATTTTATGGCCAGTTCTGTAATAGTTAGTCCATTCCTATCTGCAATTGGTCTTAATTCTTCAACTTTTTTCAATGAAGCCTTAATCCATTCTCCTTTTCGTACTGAACGATGGTCTTTTTCATCAATTTTTGTATCTGCATTTACTTTGCCAGTTAAAATTCCTGATGCATCCGGAACTCTAACTAAAATTCCAACATCGTTTTCTATACCTGAATTCAATAATTCATTTCCTGGAGTTTGCTCTAAAATGTTAAAAACAGTTTGAACTGCAGTGACATTTTTTCTCTTCATAGACTCTATTCCTTCTTCTGTCCATCCTATTGCAGGACCTAGTGCAATTTGATATGTCTTGATCTTCTCTTCTTCAACTAATTTATCTAGTGTGCTAAAAATTGAATCATCTTTAATGTGGTGCATCTTAGGATTGTGTAATCCATACATATCTACATAATCTGTTTTCAATCTATCCAAACTATTGTTTAGTGCTTTTCGTGTAAATGTGTCATCAAACTGTTGCGGTAATTCTGTATGACCAATCTGTTTCACTTGTTCAAAATCATAACCATATTTTGTTGAAATTATAATTTCATTTCTCATATCCTTGAATGTTTCTCCTATCAGTCGTTCACTTTTTCCTTTTCCATACATGTCTCCAGTTTCAAAGAAGTTTATTCCACAATCATATGCTTTTTTCAACATTCTTTTTGCTTCGTCTTCATCAATTTCTTTTCCCCACCAATTCAATGCAATTGTCCAAGCGCCAAAACCAATTTCTGAAACTTTAATTCCGCTTTTCCCTAATTTTTTATACTTCATTTAACAATCTCCTTAAATTCCTGTAATTTTTCATCAATTTCATCATCTCTCAAAGATGATTTCCCTTCTTGAAACTTAGAATTTAATTCTATCCAAGATTTGCATCCTGAAAACTCTGGTTGTAATGGTAAATCAAATTCTGGAATTTTTACTGTTCTTAAAAATATTGTTTTCATTGGTTTTTCAGGCATCCAGTTTCTTCTTTCTTGAATGTATGAATCACTCCATACATGAAATGATGACAAATCATTAATTACATCATTAGATTTTACATCTTTTTCATACAACACTTCTGCATATGATGAAATCTTGTTATGGTCTGCATTTGGTTTCTTATCTAATACTTCAGTTAGAAATTTGTGAAATTCTGGTTTAACATGTTTTGTTTCTTGATGTTCCCATGTTGGAAACAAAAAAAATTTTTTAGATTCAATGTTAAACCCTGATGCTGTTTCTAAAATACCTCCTTTTCTCAAAATTACAGTTTGTTTTCCTTGTTCTAGAGCCTTAACAACTGTTGCCCATTCTTTTAATGCATCCATCATCCAAGACTTGTAATTATAGGAACTATATCTTTTTTCACGCAAACGATCATTGGCGTATCTTCCTTTATGAATGCCGAAACTTTTGTTCCTCTAAGCTCCATCACCATATCTTGGAAAATATTTAGATCATCTGATTCAAATGCTAACATAAAATCTTGGTCATGTATGCCAAAAGAGTATGTTGTGTTTAGTTCGACTTGTGGATATTTCTGGCTAATTTTGATGTGCTCATCCATCATTTGTTTTCGTTGTTCAAGAGGAAGAAGATACCATTCTCTTGTTTTGATAAATGGATAGACTACTGCATATTTTTTTGCCTCTAATCCGCCAACAAATGAGTGAATTCTATTTGTTTGTGCATAAATCGATGGTCGTGTTGATGAAAAATACACTATGGATGGTGTGATATATTTTCCAACTACTGTCAAGTATATTTTTGAAATCGTCTCTTGAATATCTTCTATTGACTCAGACATACACCAAATTAAAAAATCGGCATCAGCTCTTAATCCTAGTGTTGAGTATGTTCTAATTTTTACTGGAGCATTTTCTAAAATATTCTCTAATTCCCT
>CABXKZ010000032.1 GCA_902512865.1 uncultured marine group I thaumarchaeote
TTTTGTGCTATCCAATAATGGAACATGTAATGAAATATAATCAGAACTTGCAAGAAGAGTTCCAAGATCTGCTTTCATCAAGCCAACCTCTTTTGAAAATTCTTCATCTATTGGTACAACATCATATCCAATAATATTCATGTTTAACGCTTTAGCAAGTCGTCCTAATCTTTTTCCAATATTTCCTAATCCAACAATTCCTAAATATTTCCCACGTAATTCAGTTCCCATCAATTCTTTTTTAATCCAGTTCCCATTTCTTACTTCTCTATCAGCTCGTGGGATTTCTCTTGCCAATGATAACATTAAACCAATAACCAATTCTCCAACTGCATTCATTGCACCTTCAACAGCATTAATTACACGAATGTTTTTTTCTTTGGCAGCTACCTGATCAATATTATCTAAACCAACACCAACTCTAGCTATGATTTTACATTTGTCAGCCTTTTCAATCATCTCTTTAGTAATTTTTGTTCTACTTCTGACTATCACAACTTCAAAGTTTCCAATTTTTTCCTCAATTTGCTCAGGAGTAATCTCTGGTTCATATGTAATTTGTAAACCATTTTTTTCTAAAATCTCATTTAAGATAGGATTAACTTGATCACATATCAAAACTGATTGATTCATACTCATGCAAAAAGCCAGAATTCATTTAATATAATCATTTTGAGAGGCAAGAATACCTAAAATTATCTGAATGCATAAAATAGACATGGAATTAGGGTTTGATTTTATGCAAATCATACCAATTGTGTGCATAGTAGCCGCAGTAGGGATTTTTGTAGGAACCAGGATCTGGATTATGTTTAGAAATTAAAAATAAAAAGAAGAAAAATGGTAGTTTATCCTGCAGCTGCTAATACAGCTGGGATTACTTCCCATAGTGGTAAAGCGCCGTTTTCAATTGCTGCGTTTGCAACATCATCTGTACACATACAATGTACGTTCAAGGCTGGGTGACCAATTGATTGATCTCCTGCTGGTGGAACTGCATCGTGTGGGTTACCTAAGACACCAGCATATGAACCTGCATCAACTGCACCTTGAACTACGCCAAGTGCGGTTGCAGTTTCATTAATTGGGTCTAATGGAAGACCTGCAACGAAGATAGTTGCTGCACCACTATAGATAGCTGCATAATCATGGTTTACTGCTGCGTAAACGCCTGGTTCATCAAAGACCATATCTACGATCATATTTTGTGAACCACCGAGTAACCATGTTTCAGTACCTTGTGCTTGAACTCTGTTACCTTGTACTACTCTGTCGATGATTTCACCGACAACGTGCCAGTATACTGGTTCGTTACCTTGGTTTTCAACAAACATGCGAACATGTTCGCCAGTTGGTATAAAGAGTAGTTGTGATTGATGTTGTTTTAAGTCCATAGAATTCCATGGTTGTGCAACAAAGATGTTCTGTGCAGTATCACCGAACATTAACAAGTTATGAATCTCATTTGGAACATAACTAAATGCTTGTCCGTTAACAACAGTTTGAGATGTTGAGTGACTCATCATCTTTCCCATGTCGTATGTACCAGCATCAGATAGATAGAGCTGGTTGTACTGTAGTTGGAACTCTATTGCATCTGCATCATAGAATTGTCTGTCCTTTACAACTTCACCACCCTCTAGTGCTGTTTTTTCCACCATTAGTCTTTTGTAACCATCGAGTGGGTCAACAATGGTGATACCATACATACCAGATAGTACGTGTTGGTCCATTGCTGCAATGTTAACACCAGAGCAGTGATACTTGAAAACACCTGGGACTTCTGCAATAAAGCAGTACTCACCGGTTTCACCGATGTTTACTGCGCCCATGTAAGGTTTTGATGACATTTGTGATGCATGCATATCGTTTCCGTGTTGAGTTACCTCATCAGCTGGAATGGTCAATGTCATGTGAACAACGTCTCCTTGTGTAACTCTTAGGGTTGGTCCTGGGACGGTTCCGCTAAAAGTCATTGCACTGTAGTCACCAGACAATGATGGGAGTGTTACACTCTCACCAGTTAAGTCAAAGTTGACTACAGGTCGACCTGAATCTAACAAGTCTGCACATGGGCCTGATGCATAAGCTTCAGGCATTACTAGTTCTAATCCGCCCATACTGGCTACTTTTGCAAGTGGGTCTGCATTCACTTCGAGTGCAGTACCGCCAATTTGTGGACTGGTAAAAGAACTTCCGAATAGTGCGCCTCCCATAACTGCGATTGCAGCTACGGTCATAATAGTACTAATACGTCTATTCATGTTCTTCGATGCTTGAACTAGACTATATAAAATATTCTCGTTTTTGTCATATCTACTATTTAATTTTAGATCAGAAAATATGACATATTTTTGTGATGTTTTTGATTAAATTCAATTTTTATTCATGGGAGTATTTACTATATTATTGAAGTATAGAACGGACAAAGATTCTCTGGGTCCAGTCAAGATACCTATTGATGCTTATTATGGTCCATTTACAGGAAGGGCGATCAAACAATACAATGTGACAGGAAATCTATCTCATCGAAATTTGATAAAGTCATTTGTTATGATAAAACGTTCAGCAGCAGTTGCAAATATGAAGACAAAGGCAATTAACAGAAAACAAGGAACCGCAATTGTCAGAGCCTGTGATAAGATTCTTGCAGGAAAATATATCGATCAATTTGTGGTAGATATGATCAATTCAGGTGCAGGAACCGCATTTAACATGAATTCTAACGAAGTGATTACAAATGTTGCATTGAAAGGTTTAGGTAAGAAACAGGGACAGTATCAGTTTCTTCATCCAAATGATCATGTGAATATGTCACAATCAAGTAATGATACATATCCTACTGCAATGCATATGGCAATATTATTTTCATTTGGAGAAATGCTTCCTGCAATTGATAAATTAATAAAATCAATTAATAAAAAAGCAAAACAATTTTCTAAATACAAAAAACTTGGGCGCACACATTTGATGGATGCACTCCCAGTTACACTCGGAAGTGAATTTGCAGCATATGCAACTTCATTGACTAATGCAAGAAATCAAATCATATCATCACAAAAAGAATTGGAACAGGTTGCATTAGGTGGTACAGCAGTTGGTACAGGTGCAAACACTCCAAGAGGATATAGAAAAATAGCAATTATAGAATTAAGTAAAGTATCAAAATTATCACTCAAGCCACAGAAGGATATGCAATATGCATTACAAAGTAAATTTCCGGTTGCAAATGCATCATCTGCATTGAAAAATTTTGCAATAGAATTAGGCAAGGTTGCAAACGATATTAGATTAATGGCATCAGGACCTATTGCAGGATTAGCAGAACTTGGAATACCAGCTGTACATGCAGGATCATCCATAATGCCTGGAAAAATAAATCCATCTTTAGCTGAATGTATGAATATGATTTGTTTTAGTGTGATAGGAAATGATACAACAGTCTCATTTGCAGCTCAAGCAGGACAATTTGAATTAAATGTAATGTTGCCAGGAATGTTAAAGGCAGTATTAGATTCCACAGATATGCTAACAAACTTTTTGCCAATATTTTCTGCAAATCTTATTGAGGGTTTAACTGCAAATCAAATAAGACTTAGAGAAAGTATTGAGAATAGTCCAGTAATAGTGACACTACTTACACCAAAGATTGGGTATCTAAAATCTGCAGATTTATTCAAAGAATCACTCAAGACTGGAAAGACAATTAGGGAATTGGTGATTTCAAAGAAATTGATGACAGATAAAGAAGTCAATGTATTGCTAGGTTAAGATGGCAAAAATTTGGGTG
>CABXKZ010000033.1 GCA_902512865.1 uncultured marine group I thaumarchaeote
GATTCTAAATAACTAAGTGCTGAATCGTGATCTTTTTCTATTGCAACTCCAGCACCAACATTAATCACAATTTTTTCGTTTGGAATAGTTTTAGTTTTGATAAAAGTACCCATTCCAACTGGAACCAAACTTTCAGAATCAGGATTTGCTTTAATTTCCTGAATTGATTTAATTGCAGAATCAGCATCACGCATTATGTTTTTTATAGAACTTTCTTTTTGTGATAGTTCTGCATACATATTTTCAAGCATTTGCATTTGTTGTAACATCTGCTGGGCTTGTGCTTCGCTCATGATTTTGAATTATGTATACTGTATAAAAATTAGAGTTTTCAGAAATAAAAGAAAAAAGAGAAGAGAATTACTTTGCTTTTGAGAATCGATCGTTTACTTCATCCCAGTTGATGACATTCCACCAAGCAGCTATGTAATCAGGTCTTTTGTTTTGATACTTGAGATAGTATGCGTGTTCCCAAACATCTAATCCTAATAAAGGAACCAAGCCTTCAGTTCGTGGACTAGTTTGGTTTGACATTGCCTTGTATTCGACTTTACTAGAGTTTGGATTGTATACTAGCCAACCCCATCCGCTTCCTTGAATTGGAGCTGTTTTACTAGAGAATAGTTCTTTAAACTCTGCAAAAGATCCAAAGGAATCATTGATGGCATCAGCAATTGCACCAGTCGGTTCACCACCACCATTTTGTTTCATACTGTTCCAAAACAGTTTGTGGTTATCATATCCTCCACCATTAAAGTTAATGGCACCCTTAACATCGTCAGGGACTTGATTGATGTTTGACAAAATTTCTTGAATGTCCTTTTCTTGTAATTCAGGACTAAGTTTTTCTAATGCTCCATTCATACCATCAGTGTATTTTTGGTGATGTTTTGTGTGATGAATTTCCATTGTTTGCGCATCAATGTGAGGCTCTAATGCATCATATGCATAAGGTATCTCAGGAAGTGTATATTTTCCCATAAAGATTTAGAATATAGATACAATTTATTGTTTTTCTAAAGGAATTATTACTGATTAGAAAAGATGAGATATATGCGAAATTTTTTATTTTTTTCATTATTAGTTGTTGGGTTTTTTTCAATTGTAATTACAAATTTTGTTAGTTTAGAGGAAAATTTTGAATTACTGCTAGATAATAGTGGACCCTACATAGGTGCAGAATTTCCAAAGCAACTAGGATTCACAGGAGATGGAATAAAAATTGGAGTCATCGATACAGGTATTAATTTAGAGCATCCAGATTTTTTCAATTCAGATCAGCTGTCTAGGTTTTTGAAAGGTTATGACTTTGTTGATAATGATTCAATTCCACAAGATACCAATGGACATGGTACTCAAGTTACAGGAATTATTGCAGCAGACGGGCAACTCATAGGAATAGCACCTAAGGTGGAAATTTTTTCATATAGAGTTTCATCAGATGGTGAATCGGTTCCATCAGATTTGATCATTAAGGCAATAAATCGAGCAGTAGAAGATAGGGTTGACATCATAAATATTAGTCTCGGGGTTAACATGACACATGCCAAGATCGATAATGCTGTCAATAATGCAATAGACCATGGCATAGTAGTTGTAGCTGCTGCAGGAAATAGCGGTCCAGATAAAAGTACTATTGGAAGTCCAGCAAGAAATCCAAATGCGATAACAGTGGGAGCCACTTATAATAATCGAGATTCAAGTATGGTTTCAACATTACAAGTTGGAGAAACGCAATTTCAAGTATTGCCAATGCTTGGAACAAATATAATTTCAGACCCAATATCTACAGACATAATATTTGGAAAATATAGTAGAGAGAATGATTTTGATGATCTTGATGTTAGAGGTAAAATAGTTCTAGCAGAAAGAGGAGGCGAAACACCTGATGAGATTGTATTCTTTTCAGATAAGGAAATTTTTGCATCAAAGAATGGTGCAAAAGGATTAGTCGTTTACAATAATCAACCGGGTATATTTTTTGGAGAATTAATTCATGAGTATGTAAGTGAGGATTACTATCCTTCTATTCCTACAGTTTCAATGACAAGAGAGGAGGGATTGGAACTGAAAAAAATTCTGGAGTCAGAGACATCAGCTACACTCAACGTGTTTAATCATCCAGATTTTATTGCGACGTTTAGTGCAAGAGGACCAGTTTCACCATTTTATCAAAAACCAGATTTGGTTGCGCCGGGAGTTTTTGTAAATACAACCTCGTTAAAAAACTTCTATAACATTACAAGTGGTACAAGTTATGCTGCACCGCATGTTTCAGGTGCAATAGCACTACTATTAGAAAAGAATCCAGAACTTACTCCTCATGAGATTAAATCAATTTTGATTACAACTTCAGATGTAATTACAGATCAGTACAAAAAAGAATTTGAATTTGATGCAGGAGGAGCAGGTAGAATAGATTTGAAAAAAGCATTTAATTCAGAATTAATTTTTGACCCACCAAAATTGATATTTAATCTATCAGGACAAGAAATTTTAGAAAGACAGGTGATCAAGATGAATGCGTTTGGTGATTCAATTAATATTCAAAAAGTTGAATTTTCAGGCGAAGATAATGTTGAATTTGATTATGAGATAAAGGAGTCCTCATTGTATATTACTTCAAAATTAATTGAAAATGAATCGGGGGTTTTTGAGAGTAGAGCATTCATTACATATAATGACATAACATATCAGGTTCCAATAATCGTTAGAGTAACAGAAGCTACAATAGTTATTTTGGAAAAAGAAAATGAATTATCTTTTCAGGTGAAACGTCCGATAGATTGGGAATATGCAAAAATTACAGTTACAAATAGTGAGACATTTGAAGAACAGACTCTTTCCATAACTCCGACTAAATTTGAAAATTTGAAATTATATGAAGCTGGTCGATATTGGATTGAGACTAATATCAAGAATAATGAAGAAACATTTGATGTGTATGATGTTTATGATATTAAAACAGACGCTAAAGAAAAAAAGCCAATAGTGTCAAGTACTGAATTACCTGAACGTGCATTAATAATTTTAATAATAATTTTCAGTATAGTAATAATTGTAGGATTGAAGTTTAGAAGAAAAAATTACTGAATTTGAGGACCAGCATTTCTTATTTCAGGAGAAATATCTTTGAATTTTGTGAAGTTTTCACCAAACATTTGGGCTAATTTCTTTGCAGACAAATCATAGGAATCCTTGTCAATCCATGTATTTTTTGGATCTAATACATCAGAAGGCACTCCAGGACATTCAGTAGGAACATCAAGATTGAAAATATCATCATGTCTGAATTTTATCAAATCAAATTTTCCAGTTAATGCCGCAGTTACCATTGCTCGACTATATTTTATGCTGATTCTTTTTCCAACACCATATGCACCGCCAGACCATCCAGTATTGATTAAATAAACAACAGTATTGTGTTCAAGAATTTTTTCTCCTAGCATTTTTGCATATACAGATGCAGGACGAGGCATAAATGGAGAACCAAAACATGCAGAAAATGTTGCCTTTGGTTCTTTAATTCCACGTTCAGTACCAGCAAGTTTACTTGTGTAACCTGACATGAAATGAAACATAGCACTTTCTTTTGTTAGTTTTGATACAGGTGGTAATACGCCTAATGCGTCAGCAGTTAAGAATATTATAACTTTAGGATGACCACCTACACTTGGTATTATAGATCCTGGGATGTAATCTAGAGGATATGCTGCACGAGTATTTTCAGTTAAACTACCATCATCAAAGTCTGGTTTCAAGGTATCTTTGTTTACTACTACATTTTCA
>CABXKZ010000034.1 GCA_902512865.1 uncultured marine group I thaumarchaeote
GATGCTTCAATTGCTATATCATCAGGGATGGCAATTCGAGGCGATATAGAATCAATCAGATACACAGATTGAGTGAGGGTAGATGTATTTCCTATCACATCATCTGCAGTCCATGTGACTATTGTTTCACCTAGTGGGAATACTTCAGGTGCATCGTTAGTAATAGAATATACACCTACATCATCAGTGACTAAAGGAACGTCAAGGAAAACAGTATTTTGGTTAGAGGATTTTGCTTCAAGTGAGATTTCATCTAAAGGTGAAATTTTGGGAGGGATTGTATCTTGAATGGTCACAATTTGAGATGCAATTGCCATATTTCCTGCACCATCGATTGCAGTCCAGATAATGGTGTTTATGCCTAATGGGAATGATGAAGGAGCATTATGAGATAACGATAAGATTCCATTTTCATCCGTTGCTAGGGCGTCACCAATATTTATAGAAGTTAAAAGTCCAGATGCTTCAACCAAAACATCACTTGGTACCAATATTGTTGGTTTCTTAAAATCATTAGGTGTGATAGTCAAAGATTGTGTTTCAGGTTCTACTTGTTGAATTACAGTACCCAACTCTTCTTTAATCATTGAAGAGTATTGTAGTGATACAGGAGTAGAGAATTTTTGAATTCGGTGACCTTGTGTGTCAGTAACAAAAAGGTATCCATCTTCAGAGATGGCCAAATCTTTAGGGAATTTGAATTGTCCATCACCAGTACCCATTTGACCAAATATTGACAGATAGTTTCCAGATTCATTGTATTGAATAATACGATTGTTTCTATAGTCTGAGATATAGAAATTATTTTGTTCATCAAATATTATACCTTCTGGATAAATAGGAAGTCCACCAACAGTGTTATCAATAGCTCGAAGGAAGTTTCCATTTAGATCAAATATGTTAATTCGATTTTGAACTGAATCAGTTACAAAAATTTTATCAGAATTAATTGCAATATCTACAGGAGTAATAAGTTCCCCACCTCTTTTACCACTTTGACCAAAGTCTGTTATGTATTCACCATCAAAAGTAAATTTTTGAATTCTTGCATTTCCAGAATCAACCACAAAGACAGATTGATCATCTGAAATAGTTATTCCTCTTGGAGACTTGAAAGAACCATTATTAATTCCAAACTCACCCCATTCTGTAATAAAATTTCCACTTAGATCAAATTTTTGTACATTATTATTTCTGTTATCTACTACAAACACAAATTCATCTGAAATCGCAATTCCTGATGGATGACCAAATTTTCCAGATTCAGTTCCTCTAGAACCCCATTCAAATAAAAAATTTCCACTGGAATCAAATTTCTGTACACGAGCATTTCCAAGGTCAGTGACATAGAGATTATCCTCCGAATCAAATGCTAAATGTTGAGGACTTAAGAATGAGCCAGGGGTGAAGATTCCAGATGTTCCAAATTTGGAATCAAAGCTATGAACATTTTCTGCAAAACCAGTACCTACAAACGATACTCCAGCAAGAGAAATAGACAATATTACAATCAGGAATATCCGTCGATGCATCAGGATTTGCTCCTAAAATCACTTCAAGATCAATAATGTGAGTATTTTTTGTAAATCTTGTCAAAAAATAGATTTTTGGTATTACAATATAACGAATTTGGGTAATTTTGTGAAAAAAGTGCGTAATTTAGAATGGTTTGTTCACATCACGAGTGAATACATAGCTAGAAAGTCCAATCATTATGATACTAAATATCCCTAATATTGCAATACTAGTCATTGCCGATAAACTATCAACATATCCAGACATCATCTCCCGAACAAGAATTACAGTATAACTAACAGGATTAAATGCCGCAACGGAGGCAAGCCAGTCTGGCATTAATTCAAGAGGAAATAGTGCAGGACTGAGTAAAAATAATGGCATCCCAAGAAAATTTATTATTCCCCAGAATGTTTCTTGTGATTTTGCAGCAGCAGCAACCATTACAGAGATTCCTGAAAATCCAATTGAGAATAGAATAACAATTCCCATAATTGGGGCAATCATCCAGAGATGAGGCATGCTTACACCCAATGCAAGAGCCATTCCAAGAATTAGACTGGATTGAAATGCAGCAATCATAGATATTGCAAGCATTTTTCCGAGTGCAATTGAGGAACGAGAGATTGGAGATGTTAATGCTTTATTCATGAAACCATAACGCCTATCCCACAAAGTGTTTACACCGCCAAAAATACTAGTGAAAATTGCAGTGAGGATCAAAACTCCTGGTGCCATAAATTCAATATATTCACCATCAAACCCAACAGATTGTATTAACGGTTGAGTTCCAGCAAAGATATTTCCCATCACTATAATCCAAATTGCAGGTTGAATTAATCTGATAATTACTCCGCTCTTTGACTTTCTATAACGTTTCATTTCACGCCAGAAAATTGCATATGTATCAGAAACGATCATAGTCCACGCCTCCTAGATTGATTGTATGATTTTCTTTTATTGAATTTTTCATTTGTGGCATCTCGTAAATTATGACCAGTATATGAAATGAAGACATCATCTAGAGTAGGTTTATTCAATACAAACGAATCAATACCAAGCCCAATTTCAGATGACAACTGAAAGATTTTTGGTATTACTTGAGTGGAATCAGACGATTGAATAGTCATGTTGGTTTCATTAATGTTTACATTTTTTATTAGATCAAGTGTTTTGAGTTTTTCAATAAACTGTGCTTTTTTTATTTCATCAGGTAATACAGAGAATGTTATCATGTCTGTTTCTAGTTTATTTTTCATGGATTTAGGAGTGTCAACTATCTGAATTTTTCCATAATCGATAATACCAACTCGATCACATAGATTATCAGCCTCTTCCATGTAGTGTGTTGAAACAAAAAGTGTCATTCCAAATTCTTTATGGATTTTTCTAATATACTCCCAAATTTTTCTACGTGTTTGAATATCTAATCCAACAGTTGGTTCATCTAAAAACAAAACTTTTGGTCTATGAATTAAGCCACATGCAATATCCAATCGTTTTCTCATTCCACCTGAGAATGTAATAGACTGATCATCTTGTTTCTCAGTTAATTCTACTAGATCTAATACTTCTTCAATCCTTTTTTTGATTTGTTCTTTTGGTATTTGGCTAATTTTACATTGGAATTGGAGATTTTCCCGTGCAGTCAGATATTCATCAATTCCTATTTCTTGTTGAACAAATCCAATGTTTTTACGTACTTTTGAGGGATTTGTAACTACATCAAATCCATACACAGATGCATTACCAGAAGTAGGTTTAAGCAAAGTTGTCAGAATCATCATCGTAGTACTTTTTCCAGCACCGTTAGGTCCAAGAAAACCAAAAATTTCACCTTCTTCAACATTTAGAGAAATGTTATCAATAG
>CABXKZ010000035.1 GCA_902512865.1 uncultured marine group I thaumarchaeote
AAAAAACAAAGTGGGTTATACAACTTTACACGAGAAGAATCAATTAAAACAGGAGAAGGATAATTGCGTTTTCAACTTAGGAAATGTCCTGAATGTTTGACATATACGCTCAAAAATGAATGTAAGAAGTGTAAGGAGATGACAAAGAGTGTTCATCCTGCAAAATTTTCACCTGATGATAGATATCTTAGGTATAGAATTGCCGAAAAGTGATCAAGGAATATAATTTGGATTTATTTTATAGATTAGGACTGTAGACATTGGACCTGGAATTTCGCTGTAGAAGCTAGGTGATGCATAGACGAGATAGAAGGGATCATTTTCTGTATCTATATATTTTACATCTTTGATGTAAACAGGTATCAATCCGTCTCTATATTCATCATAAGCTCTACTAGTATTTGGTTCAACATATTTAAAAACAGAAAATGGAATTAATTTCCCTAATGTGGAATTTTCTTGGAAATATGGTGTAGGGGTAATGCCATCATATTCAAGAAATTTTGATGGCTCATGATTCGAGATTTTCATAAACCAATGTTTTTTACTTTCATCTCCACCACCATCAAGAGTATAAAAGAAAAGATTAGAGCCAGGAATGTCAATTCTTTCACCTGCCACATAAATCAGAAGATAATCAGCATTCATTCCTCTAGTTACAGGATTACAACTTTCTTCGGATACTCCTAATCGTTTAGCATCAATTGCAAAAATGGGTTGACAAGACGTACCATGAGTTTTTAGATAGTTATCTTCAAAGTCTTTACTTAAAGTACCTTCAAAAGCTAGAACTTGTTCATCACCAAGGTATGATGATATATCAGATGAATAATCGGAGGATAGAATATGCCAAGAGTTATTTGGATTAGTAATTAATGAATAGGCCATCTTTTTTATTTGAAAATCAATTACTGTTGCATTATCCACAATAGTGGTTCTATCAGATAATGTCGTAATCCAATATCCATAATCCCACCAAGAAGCAATGATTGCATCTTCAGAAGTGTTATTTTTTAACCAATTCATTGCATCAGGCCAATCATTAGTAGCCATTTGAAAGAACGATCCGCCATGAAGTATTGATGGAGGAAAGTCAGCCCAAGAAGACCAAGACAGATCTTCAGGAAGTATTACGGGCGTTAGAAACAGTCCCAATATTACACCACAAAACAATATTTTTGTTAGAGAAAATATGTTTGATTCAAGTATTTTTTTAAAAAGTATTGCCAGACCTATAGAACCTAAGATAATTAATCCAACAGAAGCAAAAATTTCCAATCTTACAAAAGAAGAACTAATGTAAATTGCAGTAATGCTCATAATCAGAGCAAAAATACGTTTATCAATTTTTAGATCAATTGTTTTTCTTGAAAATAGAAACCATATTCCAATTATACCAAATATTATGAAAACTGACACAAAGATGTATGATTGTGCTAGAGATGTAGTCATGTGTTCAGATACTGAATCAGTTAGTGGATCTAGACTAGTTAGAAAGGGATTCATTGCATTAAGATATCTAAATCCAGGAAGACCAACTATTCCACTAGCAAAAACTCCGATCATAGTAATAATAATCGACGTGAGAAATATGGAACAATTTCGAATGTGTTTAGATTCATTACTAAATTTTTTAATTAATTCACATACAACAACAAAGACTGTAGAGAGACCAACTACAAGTCCAGCATATCCAATAGTAAATGCACTAGTTCGTTCAAACAATAACAAAGACAATACTAATGAGGCTGAAAATACAGGCACTGCCCAAATTGTAAAATTTTTTTCTCGTTTTAGAAATGGGAGAATTAAGTAGAATAAGATTATTGGGATTAAGAAAAATAATATTCCACCCCATGAAGAAAGACCTAAAGCTAAGAAAATCCCTGCAAAAACAAGTTTAATAAAAGAAAATTTTCCTTTATTGAACATTATACCTGAAACAAAAAGGTACATCGCAAGAAATGCAAAAAATAATCCTAATGGCTCAGATTTGAACCAACCAATCAGTCCTCGAGTAAATATTGGTGCTGAAATTGAAAACATTAATGCTGCTAATAGTCCAGCAGTAGTACCACCAAGAACTCGCACAAATGCAAAAACAGAGATAGCCGTTAATGATCCAATTATCAATGGAAAAATAATAACAAAATCATATAATGATGAATTAGAACCAAATAATTGATAAAAAATACTTGTAGAGATATGTAATGATACTTGTGAGTTTTCAGAAATATTTCGTCCAAAAGGATGCCAACTTTTCTCATCAATCCATTGGAAATATGCATCATAACCATTTTCCAAAATATACTCAGTTGCTCTAAAATTGAAAAAAGGATCAAATTCGAATAATTCGAAACCATACATCATAGGAGTAGAACGGATTAACATAGAAATCGATACTGAGAGTATTAAAACGCCAATTACAAGTAAATGTTGTAATCTAAAATCAAAATTTCCTACTGAAAATAATTTCTGATTAGATAGCATATTTCAATTCAATTTTGATAGTTATTTACAGTTTATTGCACTATGGTGCAAAAGTTCCAGTCAGTTTGGCTTCAGCTAGAATATGACCTTTCATTGCATCCTCAAATTCTTGTTTGGAGAAACCTTTCTTCAATGTATGAATTAGATTTGTATCAAGTGCATATCCTTTGAAGATGTATGTATGCCGTCCATCTGGAGGTGCAGGCCCACCATAACCAATTTCACCAAAATCATTTTTTCCTTCTACGTGATCTCCACTTGCTTCACCAATTCTAACCCAAAATAATAAGTGATGTACCCAAACTTTCCCTACTGCTTTCATTGCATCAGGATCATCCATAATTAATGCAAAATAATTGGTTAAATTTTCTTCATTGAATTCTATACTTGGTTCTCTATTTCCATGCTTGTAACCACAGTCTCTTGGAATTTCTTCTCCTTCATTGAAATCAGGACAAGTTATAGAAAATTCTGACATGACTCATTGAATAATTATTTTTAAAATAAAGTTTTCTAGTTTTCAAGTACAATCTTATCATTATGAATAGATAAAATTGAACTTCCTGATTGTTTTATCTTGTTTTTCAGTTCTCTATCCATTGTAGCTATAATACTTCTATTTTCTTTGATAAAATCAAGAATTGCTACATCCGCATTATTACCATCAATATCATTTGTTTTAAAATTTTTAATAAAATCCAAAGTTTGTTCTGAAATAACTTTCTTATCTGGATCTCTTGCAAGATGTTCCAGCTCTTTTTTCACAATTTTAGGTATAATGAAGGATAGAGTACCAATTTCAGTCTCTATAGAATCAATATTTTTTATTCTATGAGTGGCTAAATGAATTAAGAAACTTGTGTCAGAAATGACATTA
>CABXKZ010000036.1 GCA_902512865.1 uncultured marine group I thaumarchaeote
AATAGAAAAGAAAATCAAATACTAGTCAAAGCACTTGGAGAAATAAAATGGTCAAATCACTAATGATACAAGGAACATCTTCTGGTGCTGGAAAAACAATACTTGTTACAGCTCTTTGTAGAATTTTTTCTGATCTGGGTTACTCAGTTTCTCCATTCAAAGCACAAAACATGTCAAATTTCTCATATGTTGGAAAAAACTTTGAAATCTCTAGAGCACAGGCCATACAGGCGGTAGCTGCAAGAACAAGCATAACTCCACTTCAGAATCCAATTTTACTAAAACCATTAGGAAATTATCGTAGTTCTGTATTTGTAAATGGAAAATTCTTCAAAAAAATGTATGCAAGTAATTACTATGAAAACTTTGTTCTAAAAAGTGGTTTTAAAGCAGCTGTAAACTCTTTCAACAAAATTGCACAATCACATGAAATTATATTTCTTGAAGGTGCTGGGTCTCCTGCTGAAATTAATCTACAGAAATTTGATATCACAAATATGAAAATTGCTAAAAAAACAAAATCACCTGTTTTACTAATCACTGATATTGAAAGAGGTGGTGCATTTGCGAGTATTGTAGGTACAATGGAATTAATTGAAAAAAAATATCTTGACCTTGTTAAAGGATTTGTCATAAATAAATTTCGGGGCAATATTGAAATTCTTGAACCAGGTTATAGAAAATTACAACGAAAAACAGGTCTGCCAATATTTGGTACAATTCCTATGACTAAGTTTGAAATACCTGATGAGGATTCTATTGGCACTTCACCCAAAAATCTTAATTGGAATACCTCGAATTTAAAAAAATTAGACATTGAGATAAACAAAATCGCAAAAGTTGTTAAGTCATGTCTTAATATTCGTAAAATGGAGAAACTTTTGAAATGATTCTTGAATCAATTATTATAATTGGCTTTGCGATAATTTTAGATCTAATATTTGGAGATCCAAAAAATCGTTATCATCCTACTGCATGGATTGGAAATTTTATTGGATCTATAACAACTTGTATGAAAAATGGCAGCCAAAATCTGGAAAAATTTGGTGGCATTTTCATCGTTTTAATCCCTGTTTCTATTTCTTGTATTGTTTTGTTTGGTCTAGAATTTAGTATTGATCTTATAAATGCTGAATTTTGGTCAGTTGTTATCTCTACAATCTTTGGAATAATCCTATTCAAAATGACTATTGCAATAAGAGGAATGGAACTTCATGCTTTAGCTGTTTTGGATTCTATTCAAAAAAATGATCTAGCACAAGCAAGAAAAAACCTATCAATGATCGTGAAAAGAAATACAAAAAATCTAGATAAAAATCATATACTCTCCGGAACTTTGGAGAGTCTAAGTGAAAACATTGTGGATGGAATTACAGGCCCAATGTTTTATTTTGCTTTATTTGGTTTACCTGGAGCATTTGCATATAGAATTGTGAACACTGTTGACTCTATGGTTGGTTACAAAACTTACATGTTCAAAAATTTGGGTTGGTTTGGGGCAAATTGTGATAATATCTTAAATTACATTCCTTCACGATTAACTGGATTAACAATGGTATTAGGTGCAATGCTATTAGGCCATGATTGGAAAAATTGTTATGCAATCTTCAAGCGTGATGGTAAAAAAACAGATAGTCCAAATGCAGGTTATCCAATGGCTGCTTTAGCTGGTGCATTAGGTACAACATTTGAAAAAATTGAACATTATTCATTAGGAAGTGGTAATCAAGAGATTACTTCAAAAAAAGTAACAGATGCAATTGCATTGATGAAAGTTACATCATTGCTTTTCTTTGGAATTGTATCTATTCCTATAATCTTATTTATTTCATTAATGGAGTCGATTTTGATTGCTTAAACAAATTGGGGCTGTTTTTTCATTTCTGACAATTATTCCAACATCTAATTCCAATCTTGATTTTATTGCTAAACACATGTACCTCTTTCCAATTGTAGGAATTGTAATTGGACTTATTATCGGTTCTCTAGGTTATGGACTATCTCTCTATTTAGAACCCTTAGTCGTTTCCTTGGTTGTGGTTGCATCTCTAGCAGTAATCACTGGAATACACCATACTGATGGTCTTGCTGATTTTGCAGACGGACTAATGACAAAAGGTTCAAAAGAAAAAAGCGTAAAGCCATGAAGGATCTCTCTGTAGGATCTGCTGGAATCTTTTCGATAGTATTGTATGCAATAGGTGTAATCATTGCATTATCGCTTAGCAGTGGAATGGAATTATTCAAGATAATATTGCTTAGTGAAATTATGGCAAAATTTTCAATGGTTTTGATGGCTGGATTAGGAAATTCTGCCTCCATCGGTTCAAACTCTCCTTTCATGGACTCTATGAAAGACAAGAAACGTCTATTGACAGCTGGAATCATTACAATTATTCCATTCATTATTATCGGCGAAATGAGTGGATTCATAGTTTTTGCAATTGGAATTGCTATCACAATGTTTTTGGTTGGATTATCTACTAGGAGTTTTGGTGGAATTACTGGTGATGTAATGGGTGCAAGTAATGAAATAACAAGACTCTCATCATTACTAATCTTTGTCTCACTATGATTGGTCTTATCATGGCTGGTGGGAAAGGAACCAGAATGCAAAGTAATGAAGAAAAGCTATTACTTGAATACAAAAAGCCACTTGTTTTGCATGTTATTGATGCATTAAAAGACTCTAATTGTTTTGAAAAAATTATTGCTGCAACTAGTCCAAACTCTCCACAAACCCAAAAAATTATAGCTGAAAATAATGTAACTGTATTTGAAACTCTAGGAGAAAATTTTGTTACAGATCTAAATTATATTCTAAAAAAATTGGATGATTATGTGTTTGTCACTTCTGGAGATTTGCCTCTTTTAGATGAAAGTATAGTAAAACAAATAGTAGATGCTGTAAATTCTGATAAAACATGGACTAGTATTGTTACTACAAAATCATTTCAATCATCTTTGGGTCTAAATCCTGAATGTATTATTTCATCTAATAATGAATACTATGTACATACAGGCATCTCTATTGTTAATGCAAGTGAAATTAAAAATTTAGAACCTGTAAAAGAAGATTATCTAATTATTAACGATAAGCGTGTATGTTTGAATGTAAATACAAAAACTGATTTTGAATTACTCAGCAGTATCTAAAATTTTGCCATTTATCTGAGCAATTGAACCTGTAGCTTTTGATAAAACGTTTCCACAGGAATTACAAATTACTTGTGTTGAACTGTGAGAATACACTATTTGTTCTTCTTCACATTCGTGACATTTTACTTTGTTAAATTTGCTGTTTGGCTCAGGAACCAAAACATGATCTTTTTTCATACGGCAATCAACTCAAATTTTC
>CABXKZ010000037.1 GCA_902512865.1 uncultured marine group I thaumarchaeote
CATCAAATTCTTGGGCGGTAGTAACATACACTGCATAGTCTAGTCCTTCTCTGTATTGATTCCACCACAAAGTGTGGTGTTTTGGAACTCCGCCTCCAAGCATCAATGCTCCAGATTTTTTTGCCTTGAAAACCAAACCTGAAAGAAAATTTGCATCTTCAATTATATTTAATTTAAAATCTGAGTGTTTCTGTGAAAACATCCACACTTGACTTCCTACTGCCCCATCCATAATTCCTGGGACTACTACTGGAATGTCATTTTTGTAAGCCCAGTACAAAAACGAATCTTCTCCCATTGCTTTCCCTAATTCTCGGTTAATGTCAACAGTTGACATTTCTTTTTTACCTTCTTTGTATGCTTTTTCTAAAATTTCTTGAACCTTTTCTTCAATTAATGGGCCGTAACTCTCCATCGGTACTAGAACATTTCCTAGTCTGTGTATATTCTGGTCTGCCAGTTCTCTATCATCCATTGTAAATGATCCTTCTTTGTATTCTGAAAAATGCCTTGCAATATCATGATCAAGTGCCCCACATGTTGTAATTACAACATTACACCACTTTTTCTTAATCATATCTCGTATAATTCCTCTAAATCCTGTAGAAACAATTGCTCCAATAAATGACAAAAATTTTGTACATTTTTCATCACTTATCATATTGTATAGAATATCTACCCCTTCTGCAACGTTCCTTGCCTCAAATCCTCCTGACTGTTCTAATTCCTTGAATATATGATCTACATTAGAATTATTAGTAATTTCAACATCTTTGACAGTACGTCCCGGAGTGATCATGCTATTTTGAAAAAACGCTTTGACTAGATATTCTTATGCTTTTTTTTACTATACGTTATTAATTCGGAACATAAATCACATTTTATGACTAGAATTCTAATCTTAGGTGGAGGGTTTGCAGGTACGGAATGTTGTCTCCAACTCGAGTCTTATTTTCAAAATGACTCTGACGTTGAGATTGTTCTTGTTAGTGAAGATAACTTTGTATTGTTCACTCCTATGTTACCTCAAGTTGCATCTGGCACAATTGAAACTAGACACATTGTAACTCCAATTCGCACATTGATAAAAAAAACAAAATTCTATGAAGATAAAATTAAAACAATTGATCCTCAACAAAAAATTGTCTCACTTTATGGAACTCATGAAAAAAGAGGCAAACGAATTCACTATGATTATCTAGTTGTTGCATTGGGAAGTAAACCTAACTTCTTTGGAATGAAAGATGTGGAACAAAATGCATATACGATGACAACCATTAATGATGCAATTCTTTTACGTAATCGTATTATTGATTTGATGGAGCAAGCTGAAAACGAGACCGACCCTATTCTAAGAAAAAATCTATTACATGTAGCTGTAGTTGGTGGTGGATTTGCTGGAGTGGAAACTGCAGGTGAAATTAATGACTTTATTGCAGATATTGCAGAATACTATCCAACCATTAATCGACAAAATGTAAAAATATCTTTGATTGAAGCCACTCCTAAAATCCTCATTGGATTCTCTCCAAAACTTGCTGCTTTTGCAAAAAACAAACTCGTGGACCGAGGAATTACTATTTTTCTTAACGCAGCTGTTACCTCATATGATGGAAAAGAACTGACCCTCAAAAGCACATCAAAATCAAACACCATACTTGTGACTAACTCTGATCACAAGCACCCTAATTATGATGTACAAAAGATTGACTCTCTTGACTCGAACACTGTAATTTGGACTGCAGGAATTGGGACAAATGAGATACTACGAGATTCATTATTTCCAACTCCAAAAGGAAGAATCCATGTAAATGAATTTTTACAAATTCCTGAGTTCCCGGATGTCTTTGCAATTGGTGATTGTGCTGTAATAGATCCGGAAATTATAAAAAAGAAATTTCCTCCCACTGCGCAAGTTGCGGAGGCACACGCAAAAACTGCCGCAAACAATTTGATGAGATTACTTGGTGGACAAGAAATGACTTCATTTGATTATTCCTGGAAAGGTCAGAGTGCCATAATTGGAAAACGTACTGGAATTGCATCTTTCTTTGGAATACATGTATCTGGATTTCTAGCCTTTACTTTGTGGCGTAATCTATATCTCTCAAAGATTCGTGGATGGGATAAACGGCTCCGCATATGGATTGATTGGAATCTTGATCTATTCTTTAAGCGTGACATATCTAGACTTAAAACCATGAAAAAAACAAGTAGTGACTTTAAGGAATTAGATGAAGTGGATGATGTCTGGTGATCATAATTCTAAAACTAACTATCCCTTTTATCCAATGACTGTGGAAGATTAGTATTGAACAAAAAAGTGATCACTCTCAACGGCAATACGATCAGATATGCTGAGGAAGGAAATTCTAAAAAAAACCTACTACTAATTCATGGTTTGGGTGCTTCTGCTGAAAGGTGGGAGTCTGTAATCCCACAGTTTACAAAAACCCATCGAGTAATTGTACCTGATCTGATTGGATTTGGTCAGAGTGACAAACCTATTGTCGATTATACAACTGACTATTTTTCAACATTCATCCATGATTTTCTCCAAGAACTTGAAATTGATAATTTAAGTATCATCGGCTCCTCTCTTGGTGGACAAATTGGAGCCGAATTTACATGCCAAAACACTGACTCAGTTGAAAAACTAGTCTTGGTTTCACCATCTGGAATCATGAAACACTCGACTCCTGCTTTGGATGCATATGTCATGGCTGCATTATACCCAAGTGACAATAGTGCATCTAATGCATTTCAAATGATGTCTGGAAACAAGAATATAGATAAAAAAACCATAAAGGGATTTGTCATGAGAATGAAGCTCCCAAATGCGAAGATGGCTTTCATGTCCACTCTCCTAGGTCTGAAAGACTCTGAAACAATCTCTGAAAAATTGGTCTCGATAAAATCTCCTACTCTAATAGTATGGGGTGAAAATGATCCTGTAATTCCGGTAAAATATGCCCAGTCTTTTGTTTCTGGAATTGATGACTGTAGATTTGTTAAGATGGAAAACTGCGGTCATACCCCTTATGTCGAGTCTCCTGACAAATTCTACAAAATCGTGTCTGATTTTCTTAAATAGCGATCATTTATTTATGCTTATTTCCATTGATATCCTATGACAGGCAAAAAAAACC
>CABXKZ010000038.1 GCA_902512865.1 uncultured marine group I thaumarchaeote
CAATTGCTTCTACTGAATAATCATTACCTTCACTAACTTCTATAATCTTTGTTCTAATTTCTGCAACAGTTGGAACATGTTTATCATCTATTTTTCTTACAAATGAATTTTGATCAATTTGCATTGTATTTCCAAAAATCTTTGATGGCATACATTCTAAAATATCATCTTTAACAAAACTACCTATTGTATTTGCAACATCTGTAATTCTAACCAATTTTTTTGATTTATCTATAGCCAAACCTGTTGTATTTCCTGATTGATCCTTTTCAATTGCTAGAAGTCTTACTATCACTGGTTGAATTTCTGTATCTCCTTCAACATCAATTATTGTTGCATCATTTCCATGAATTTCTAATCCTTGCATTCCTGTCTTTGTCCTGACTCCAAACAATTTGACTTTGGCATCTTGAGTAATTACTTTTGGAAGAATTGACTCATCTTTCCCCCAAAGAACTACATTTATCAAATTTTTATTTTTACCCTTAAGTCTAAACTTCAAAGCCTTTGATGGTTGACCTTTTGAATTTGTAAATTCAAGTAAACTCATTGCACTACCTAATGTTCCAGAAACAATTATGTCTCTTTGATCTTCTTTAGTGTCACTAATATCAATAATTTTTGAATCAATTGAGGCAATGTCGCTTTCTGATTGTGATGTTTCTATTGATGCACCAGAACCAATGTTTATTGTTGGTGCTCCTGTTAAATCTGATTTTACATATGCTTTGATAATTTTAATTAAATCTCCAGGTTTTAGTTCTTCAATCCCTGGAAGATTTGCTTTTTCATCCCAAAGTTTTACACTTGCAGTAGAATTATTATCATAAACTGTAATTGTTCTCAAGGAAAAGGATGATCCATCCTTTTTTGTAAACTGTTTTGTGGGTGAAATATTCAAAACTCTACTTTCTAAAGTTACTTCTTTGGCACCAATATAGAGATCCTTTATTGCTACTTCCGCTTTTTGTGATTGTTCTAATGTTACTCCTAAATCTGCTGCAACTAAGAAAATTGCTCCCTGATCTGTCAAATACCCTGCACCCACTTTTTCTTTTTTCTCGTTTATTCTCTCTTCGATTACCGATCTAGATAATTCAGGAACTTTTTCCAATAATTTTGATATTAATTCTTCAAATTCTGACAATTATAACTACAACAAAGAGATTCTTAATAAAATTATCATTAAATACATTAGTGGTTTGTACAAATCTCAATTGTGTTATGTATTGAAACAAAAAACTTAAGAAAAAAATATGCTTCTACGGTTGCAGTTGATAGTATAGATCTTCAGATAGAATCTGGACAAGTTTTTGGTTTTTTAGGACCAAATGGTGCGGGAAAATCTACTGTCATCAAACTCTTAACAACTCTCATTTCTCCTTCTAATGGTGAAATTTCTGTATTAGGAATAGATTCGAGTAAACATCCTCTTGAAATTAGAAAAAAAATTGGAGTCGTTTTACAACAACCTAGCTATGAACCAACTCTTTCAGCCGAAAAATCACTCGATAAATATGGTATGATGTGGAATATTGATAAAAAAACACGAAAAAAACGAACTGAAGAATTACTTTCTGCTTTTGGTTTAGAAGAAATCCGAAAAAAGAAAATGGAGGATCTATCAATAGGCCAACGTCGAAGAGTACAGGTAGCAAGAGAATTTATGCATGATATGGAATTATTATTCTTAGACGAGCCTACAGTTGGTTTAGATCCTACTGCAAGAAGAAAATTGTTAGACTTTCTAAGAGATCAAGTAAAAAAATCTGGATTAACAATTTTCTATACAACTCATGTTCTATCCGAAGCAGAATATCTTTGTGACAACATTGCAATCATAAATAATGGCAAAATAATGGCAGTTGATTCTCCATCTGAATTAAAAAATAGATTTGGTCATGAAAAAACTATTAAAATTCATATTTCTACAGTTTCTGAAGAACTAAAATTAAAATTATCTGAGATTCCAGAATGCCAAATTAAACTAGAACCTGAACCAACTGTTGTAATCACTTCTACAAAATCTGAAATTGTATTAATGAATATTTTAAAAATTTTAAATGAAACTGAGACTAAAATAAACGATTTATCAGCAATTCCAACAAATCTAGAAGAAATATTTCTCAAAGTGGTGGGTGATTCAAATTAATCCGATAATTAGATTAGTAAATAGAAATCTAACAATCTCTATTAATCCTGGATTTATAATTTGGCAAATACTTTTTCCATTAATCTATATTTTTATAGCAGGTTTTGCTTACACTTCGTTAATTGATAGTGTTCCATTTGGAGGAAAAAATCTTGATTATCCAGCATTTCTTGCATCTGGTATGATTGGTTTTAACATTATGAATAGTACATTGATCTCTGGAATAATCATTTGGAATGATAGACGTCATGGTATGTTTGAACAAATCATGTCTGGTCCATTCACCAGAACTCATTACATACTAAGTAACATTGTAACAATTGGAATTATTGGATTATTTAGTGCTGCATTAATTACAGCAGTTGGTTATCCTGTATTTTTTGACTCTGTTGAATTTAGTATTGTGACTATTCCGCTAATAATTTTTGGTTCAGTAGTTGGTGCAATATTATTTGGTTCAATTGCATCAATAATTTCTACAAAACTACGTTCTAGTGAAGGATTTAATGTAATAATTAACACTGTATTTCTTTTTTGTGCATTTGCAATATTTACATCTAAGTATTTGTGTTTCATTAGCAGTCACAACTCGTTGCCACAGTCCACATCGTACACAAATTAATCGTTGTTTTGTTTCCAAAAGACGTTTTCTAACTTTTAACAACATCTCTTTGTCTATACTTGCAGGATTTGTATATGACATTACAGTTTGATCTAGTACAGGTTCTGCCAATTTAGAGAATTTGTCAACATCAATCCAATCAAACTCTATTTTATTTTGTTTAATTAATTCAATAATTCTTTGAGTACCTTCGAGATCAAATTTTTCATGAAATAATTCCCTAAATGCTTCTTTTACAAGAGGTGTGTCAATATTTCGTTCAAAATCATATCTAACCTCATTCTTTACATAGACATCACTTCTATCATAGAAACCAAATTTTTT
>CABXKZ010000039.1 GCA_902512865.1 uncultured marine group I thaumarchaeote
GCAGGACTTCCTTCAATTACTGAAATGACCAAAAATCCTTTTGAACTCTTTAACTCTCTAAAATCTGCAAGCTCTGGATCAACATCTGTTCCTGAAATTCCCATCCATGGATGTTTGAACTCTCCATCTTCAATAAGCACTGGCACAATCTTTTTCACAGTGTTTGATGGAACTGCAAAACCAATCCCTGAAAATTCACCTGTGATTGATTGTATGGCTGTGTTAATACCTACAACTTCTCCTTTCATGTTGATTAGAGGTCCTCCTGAATTTCCAGGATTAATTGCAGCATCAGTTTGTATTACATCTGGAATTGAGTATCCTGACTCTTGTGGTAATAATCTGCCAATTTGACTCACAATTCCTGATGTCATTGAACCTGATAATCCAAATGGATTTCCAATGGCTACAATTTTTTCTCCAACCTTTAATTTTGAGGAATCTCCTATTGTGATTGGTTGCAGATATGTATTAGATGGGCTGACTTTAACTACCGCAATATCCAAATCTGGATCTGTTCCTATCACATCCCCAATGTATGCTTCTCCATCTAGAAATGTCACTGTGACTTTTTTTGCATCTCTAACAACATGTTGATTAGTGATTATGTATCCTTCTTCTGAATAAACAAACCCTGAACCCATTCCTCCATCTGATCCTCCTCTAAGAACATTTACTTGCACTACACTCTCTTCAGATTTTTCAAAAATATCTATTAATGAATATTCATAACTTCTTTCTATTCCTACAGATTCACCAATTGTTTGTGTATGATTCTCATTTACTACAATTAATTCATTAGACTCACTATCATCAATAGAATTGAAAGATACAAAAACTGCAAAAATTATTGCTGCAGTTGCAATCACTCCTCCAACAACAATTCCATTATTTGCCATGTTCGATTCTGTTTTAGATAAACTATAACCCTTGCTCTTCGTTGATGCACATAATTACACTTTAAGATGATTCTGAGAAAATTCCTTAACTGAATAATTTCGACCTCTCCATGATACTGCAGTAGACTTGTTTGCCTGTAAAATCCCTGCAAGAAAACCTAGTATCACAATAATACTGCCAATAGGTGCAAAAATTGAATTTACTATGTTGAGGTTCAAGCCCATTCTTGTTTCCATAACTGATGCTGAAAAAATCGTAATTGTAGAAATAACTGCAGAAATTAGCAAAGTTGTAAATGATAAGGTTAACTCAAATGCAATTGCCGAATATACAAGTAATGGTATTGGCATAAACAAAATGAATAACACTGCAAAAAATACTCCTATGGCAGTTGAAGAGTTTTGATGATACAAAGGAACCATTAATCGTTTTAATCCATTCCACATCTCTTTTGAACTGCGAGAATATAGCGCCTCAATAAGATGTTCTCCTCTAACCATCTTCATTGCGTACCCTGACTCTTTTGTGATCTTTCCTAATGCTCCATCCTCAATAATCTCTTGTTTGACCTTTTCATGAGTCCCAATTTCTTCATAGACTTTGCGTTTAATCACAAAGAAGCTTCCAAAAAAATATCCAACTTTCTTTTTTGGATTATTCACATTTAATGCAGAATACCTTGAATGCAAAAAAGTAGATAACATTGGCAAAGTAATCTTTGTTATCTTATCTATACACAGAAGTCT
Organism: uncultured marine group I thaumarchaeote; assembly: GCA_902512865.1. The sequence continues at coordinate 1,647 of CABXKZ010000039.1, forward strand.
TGGAATTACTGTCAGTGCATCAAGACTTTCTGATTGCAGATGAGATACTGCTAACGTAATTACATTTTTTTCAAATTTTGTATCTGCATCTGTAAATAGCATTATGTCTCCTGTGGCTTTCTTGAATCCTTCCATACATGCCCAATTCTTACCCATCCAATTTTGTGGTTTTTTTCTTGCAGCAACATGGATTATTCTTGAATCACTTTTTGAAAATTTCTTAATTATGTCTCCTGTTTTATCTTCTGATGAATCATCAATTGCTAAAATTTCAAAATTTTTGTAATCCTGAACACTTAATGTTTCTAAACATCTCGAAATAAAATCTTCTTCATTTCTTGCTGGAAGAATCACCGACACTTTGGGATTTGAAGTACTCTTATCCTCAAATTTATCTAAAAATGGTGTTTTAGTAAATGATTGATACATTGAGTGCATTAATGATAGCCATGCCAAAAAAACTCCTACTAAAATAATTGTGAAAATAAAATTAAAGACATCGATTATGATATCTGCCATTAATTTTCCACTTCTTTTTTAATTGCTTGCAGCGCTTGCTCGGTCCCACTTTTAATGTGCTTTTTTATCATT